>JAGNOM010000341.1 GCA_017990155.1 Propionivibrio sp.
GTCGAATCACGCCCGCTTTAGCCAGATTTGTAACGCGCCTGCAAGCTGAACTTCAAATCGGCGCGGACCGGAAAACCGGCCAAGCAAGGGCGTGAATCTACGCGGCAAGCCCTTGATTGTCAAGCCGGAAGGGCTTCCTCGCGCGGTTCTGCAGATCAGTTGCCGAGCGCCCCGAAGACCTTCTTCAGCAGGCTCGAACCGATGCCGATCGGGTCCTTGCGGATCGCCTTTTCCTGCTCGGCAATCATCAGGAACAGGCCGTCCATCGCCTTCTGCGTCACGTAGGTGTCGAGGTCGGCGTCCTGCTCGCTCATCAATCCAAGTTTTGCCGCCTGTCCGGCGTACTTGTTGTACTGCCCGGCGAGATCGACCTTGGCCGTCGCCGTTTTCACGATCGGCAGGAACCTGGCGCCGATGTCCTTCGACGTCGTGCGCTTGAAGTACTGGGTCGCCGCGTCGTCGCCACCGGTCAGGATGCCGCGTGCATCGTCGAAGCTCATCGACTTGACCGCATTGGTCAGGATCGGCTTGGCCTCGACGACGGCCATCTCGGCGGCGCGATTCATCGTCTCGATCAGCTCGTCGGCCTGCTTCTTCATGCCGAAAGTGCGCATCATCTTCTCGGCGGTCTGCGCGGACTTGGGCAGCGGGATCTTCACGCGCTTGTCGCCGAGAAAGCCGTTCTTCTTGCCGAGCTGGCTGACGGCGATGTCGGCGCCGCGCGTCAGCGCTTCCTTGAGGCCCGAGGAGGTGTCGCTCGGCGACAGATCGCTCACGCCAAGCGCCGAGGCTTGCACGCTGAATGCCAGTGCGCAGGTGATGCCAAGCGTCTTGAGTGTCCTGATGATGTTTTCCGTTTGCATGAGTTTCCCCCGAAGACATGAAAATGCCGAATGGCAAGACTATGCCCACAGTTGAGGAATCGGCAAGTGAAAAAGTCCGAAAAGCGAGCGGGGCGTCGCTTTCCTAATCCGTGTCTTCGTCGAGACTGCGCGGACTCATCGCCGCCGTCAGCAGTTTCATCGGCTCGGTCTGGCTGGACTTGGCCAGCGTCTGGATCGAATCGGTCGGAGAGGGCTGCTCAATGCCTGCGTCGGCCAGGCGGGCGGTGAGTTCCTCGGTGGTGACGCCGACCACCGGCGCCAGATCCTTGATCGGCGCGCGCAGAACGGCCTCGATCGTCGAGCGCATCGGGTTGACCTGCTGGCCGCCAGAGGATGGATAGAGGAACGCCAGCGAGATCAGCAAGGTCAGCACCAGCAGGATATGCGTCCGGCTCTGCTTCATCATCAAGGTTAGCGGCCGGCGATGGCGCAAGAGGTGCAGCACGGCCGCGACGACAAAGCCCATGCCCAGCCACTCGTGCATGGCCTGCACTTCGCCCTTGTAGAGGTGGAAGAACATCATCACGCCGGTCACGCACACGACGACGGCGGTCGCCGCCGTCAGCGGTGTCGAGTACTTCTTTAGCATCGAGTCCGCGGAATTCGCGGTGTCGGATGGGGTGGCGGTCTTGGCGGTCGCTGTCGCGCTGGTCATGGCTCTTCTCTGCGTGTGTTGATCGAAGGCCGCAGTATGGCGAAGAGATATATCGAGCCTGTTTCAAAAAGGCGGCTGGATGTTTCAGGATATTTCGCCGGCGTATGACAACGAGGCGATGCCGGCGAACAGCACGAACCTCGCCGATTGTTGTGAGAAGACGTATAAAGAACTTTACTCGGTCTCTTTCTGATCGGCGGAGTCAACCCATGCGCTACTCGTCTCAAAGAACGGCGAAGCCAAGGCGGTGCTGCAGGACCTTGCTTCCTTCGAAGAAACCCCGGAGACGCTTGCGCTGCTCAAGCTCCTGGCGCTCGGCAATCAGGATGTGGAGGCGGGGCGGGTCAAGCCGCTCGCTTGCGCGCAAAGCGGACGATGGCCTGATGGCCGGCAAGCCGAGACGCTACGAGGCCCTGCTCACCCAGGGCGTAGAGCAGGGCCTGGAGTTCATCCACGACTACATCGCCGAATTCGATTGCGTGGCCAACGCCAATTACGTTCTCGACCAGTTGATGAAAGCGGTGGAGGCGCTGGTGAAGTATCCGGAGAAAGGCAGCGACCCGGAGGAATTGGTGGCGCTGGGCATCAAGGAATACCGCCAGACCACATTCAAGCCCTACCGGGTGATCTACCTGGTCGTTGATGGCTGCCGGGACATGCAGTCGCTACTGGCTTGTCGCCTCCTGGGCGCCTGACGCGCCGGATTCCATGTCAGCCTTGCGCGATTTCAGATAGCACGTCGAGCAACTCTTCGCCGTAACGCTCGGCCTTCGCCTGACCGATGCCGGTGTTCTGATGATGAGGGGATGGCTTTGTATATGCGGTCGATGGTTAACGTTGCCTGAGAGCAAATCCGCAACAAGAAAAAGGGGCACGCAGCCCCTTTTTCCAACGACGGTGATCAGGCTGCCTATTTTCTTTTCTTTGAAGCGAGACCGGCGAGGCCGAACAGCGCGATTCCTGCCAGTGCGATGGTGCCGGGTTCCGGAATGGCCTGGATGCTGACATTCGAAACCGAAATGGAGTCGCCGCTGTCGAGATTCGCTGACCGGAAGCCGAATGTATTTAGTGCGGTGATACCGGAATTGTCTGTCGACGTTGCATCTGCACCGGTCAGCGTATTCATCTCTTCCGCCGTCGGATTCAGCCAGGCATCAAATCGGTTGTAGGTAGACGAGCCGGCTGATTTATACAGATGGCCGAACAATTGGTAGGTCACGTTTGGCGCGATAGCGCTCCCCGCCAACCAGTTCCCGCCAGTTCCTGTGTTCCGGACAAACAAATCCAGCGTACTTGTGCCGCTGCCTCCGTTTCCCTTTATGCCGATATTCGGGCCGTTGGTATGGTCGGCCGAGACATTCTTGTCGCTACTGCTACCTGCTGCATCGTAGCCAAACCAGAGGCTCAGAAAATCGTTTCCGTTGAGTACGCCGGAATACGCGAATGCCAGGTTAACAAGAATATCGGTGTTGGCGGTTGTGACGGTTTGGGCTTCGACGACGTTGCTATTGTTGGTGCTGACCGTGAATGGAGTACTGCTCTCGTAAAGCGTTACGGTGCCAGCAGAGGCTGATGCACACGCAGTGAAAAAAAGCAGAGCGGAAACGAGTTGCGATGTTTTCATTGTTTTTCTCGGGAAAATTAGGGCACACGTCGAAAGCAATATTTAGGCCGATCGTATAACTTAGGTAATGGATTGTCTAATAAACAACCGGTTGTCGATCACTTGCATCCGCTAGAAAAAACAGCACCGATTCGTTGTGTAAAACTTTCCGACACTAGTTTCCGGTGCGGCTGCGACCCGATGGGGCCCGCTGCATTGGGCATCAAAGCGCATTTGCCGATCAATGTTCAAGACTTGTCGGGGTGCTTGTAGTGCGCTGCGTGTTCAGCCTTGCGCGATTTCAGATAGCACGTCGAGTAACTCTTCGCCGTAACGTTCGGCCTTCGCCTGGCCGATGCCGGG
>JAGNOM010000072.1 GCA_017990155.1 Propionivibrio sp.
GACTGAGCGAAACACGGCGCGTCGTGCGGTGCAGCAAACGCGTTCCGAGATGGTCTTCGAGATCCGCGACCAGCCTTGTGACGACCGCGGGCGACATGTCGAGGGCCCGCGCGGCGGCCGCAAAGCCGCCTTCGTCGATGACTTTCTGGAATACGCGCATCGAGAGTAGTCGATCCATGGTGCCACCTTTGCTGATTTCAACCCGCGTATTATTGCCGATAATGGAATATATAACTGCTGTATATGCTGTTTTTCTTGCTTGTTTTGATGGTTAAGATGCAACCCATCGACGAGACACACATTGAACGACTCGATCGATTCCGGAGAAGCCGAGAAATGAACGACTCGACCGGACTATGCGATTGATCAACTGTACTGAAAGAAAAGGACTCACAGCATGAAAACCACACACGCCGCAACGATCGCCCTCCTGTTTGCCGCCCTCGGCTCGAGCTACGCCGTCGCTGCCGACTCATCCGTGCAAAGCCCGTCACGGGCCAAGGTCCTGGCCGAACTCGCCGAAGCCCAGCACACCGGAAACATCATGGACGGTCGCACGGGCAAGATGCTCAACGAGCTGCACCCGAACCTCTATCCGGCCAAGGTCGCAGCGCCTGCTGTGACGCGTGCGCAAGTCCTGGCCGAACTGGCCGAGGCCAAGCGTACCGGTGAGATTGTCGATGCCAAGACCGGCAAGAAGATGAACGAACTGCATCCGAATCTGTATCCGGCGAAGCAGGCCGCTCAAACCGTGACGCGCGATCAGGTGCTGGCCGAGTTGAAGGAGGCTCAGCGCAACGGCGACCTGCTCGACGGCAAGACCGGCAAGCGCCTGAACGAGCTGTACCCGAACCGCTACCCGAAGGCCTCCTGACGCCCAAGCCCCGGTGAAAGCCGGGCTACGGTTCGCTGAATTGACTACATCTGCCGGAAAAGATGCGCGTAGCTGCGGCTTACCGCAATCCTTTCCGGCCGGTCACGCAAGGTGAGGGTGACCTTCCCGAGCATCCCGTGATGTGCCGCAACGATCTGCTGGACCTTGACCACGGCGCTGCGATGCACCTGCCAGAACTCCTGCGGGTCGAGCTGGGCGACGAGTTCCTTGAGCGGTGTACGCAGCAGCAACTCCGCGTCGCGGGTCAGCACCAGCGTGTACTTATCCGCCGATTGCAGGCAGCAGACTTCTTCCACGGCCACCATCCTGACCGATTGCCCGACCTGTGCGCGCAGCCAGCGTAGCGGCTGCGGTTTGACCGGCCCCGCCAGCAAGTGCTGCAGCCGCGTGAGCAAATCCCCTGATTCGACTGGCGCACGCGCCGCTTGCTGCCTGAGACGCGCGAAGCACTTCATCAGACGTTCATCGGAAACCGGTTTCAGCAGGTAATCGGCGGCGGCCTGTTCGAAGGCTTGTACCGCGTGCTCGTCGTAGGCGGTGACGAAGACGACGCGGCAGTCGGATGGCGCCGAGTGCGCCACCTCCAGCCCGCTCCGGCCCGGCATGCGGATGTCGAGAAATGCGACGTCCGGCGCGTGCTCGGCGAGCGCCGCCGTGGCGGCGATCCCGTCATGTACGACGGCGGCGATCTCCAGTTCCGGCCACAGGCGCCGCACGCGGCGTTGCAGGTCGTCGGCGAGATGGATTTCGTCTTCGGCGATGATCGCTTTCATGCGCTTCGTTCCCTCTCAGGCAAAACCAGCGTTGCCGTCACGCCACCGGCGGCGTTGCCGTGCAGTGCGAGCTGGCTGGCGTCACCGAATAGCGCCGCCAAGCGCGCGCGCACGTTCGTAAGCCCTGCGCCACCGGTTCCGGATTCGACGGCCAGGCCCATTCCGTCGTCGCTCACTTCGATGTGCAAGGCGCCGTCTTCGATGTCGGCGACGATGCGGACCTCGCCGCCGCCTATCTTCGGCTCGATGCCGTGGCGGACCGCGTTCTCGACCAGGGGTTGCAGCAGCATCGGCGGAAAGGCGATCCGGCGGACGCGGTCGGACGCTTCGATGCGCCAGCGCAGGCGTTCACCGAAGCGGATCTTCAGGATCGCCAAGTAGTTCTCGAGCATGACAAGCTCGTCGCCGAGCGTCGCCTCGATGCTGCGCGCGCGGACCAGTGCGACGCGCAGCCAGTCGTTCAGGCGCTCGAGCAGATCCTTGGCCAGCGCCGGGTTGCTGTCGATCAGGCTGCTGACGTTGGCCAGCGTGTTGAACAGGAAGTGCGGTTCGATCTGCGCCTGCAGCAGCTTGAGATGCGCCTCGATTTCACGTTTTTCGCTCTCACTCTTGATCAGCTGGCGATGCTTCGTCTCGGCCGCCAGTCGATCAGCGAGCATGTAAGCGATGGCGCCGATCACGCCGAAGAAGAGTCCGATCGCCATGCTTTGCCACGCCTGCGGCCCCTTCCAGCCGTCAATGCCGGTGATCGCGTAGGCCAGCGAGAGGCCGATGGCGACGCTGACCGGCAGCGAAAAGACGAGGGATGCAATCTTGCGCATGCCGTTGGGCATCCATTCGGCGATCAGGCAGCTGATCGTCGAGATCGAGAGTCCGATGCACTGCGCGAAGACGATGTTGTGCAGGAAGCCGACGCTCGGCATCAGGATCGTCATCACGCCGGCGATTGCCGTGTTGAAAGTGAGCGTGGCGGCGAGGTAGATCGCGTATTTCTTCATGCGCGGATTATGCGTGCGTGCTCAGGGCAGGGCAAACTTCAAGCCCACGGTGACGCTGTTGCGGTAGAGGCTCGAAAATTCCTGCCGTGCGTCGCCGTGCGGCAATACGGCGGTTACGAAGGCGGTGACGTGGCGCGAGAGCACCGTTTCGGCATACGCGGAAAGCTCATCCCCGCTATCCGTGAAGCCGTGCGTGTACATCAAACGCCAGAAACCGCCTTCGTCCATCACGTTGCTCTGCAGGACGAGATGCAGGTAGTCGCGGCCCAAGAGGCGCGGTTGCAGCCCGAGCGCGAGACCGGCGTTCGCGCGTGTAGCGGCGGCGCGCTCGAAGTAGGCGTCTTCCTGCGCCGACGTGTAGCCGTGGCCGTCGTGCAAGTACTCGGCGGCGAGTGACGTGCCGTCCTCGAAGGTGTACGAAGCGCCGATCAGGGCGGTCGCTTCGCGTGACGAGTTCTTCTTCGCCGCGAATGGCACGGATGGATCGGACGACGATTCGAGGTTCGGCGAAACCGACGACGAGCCGATTTCACCGTAAAGCATGACAGCATCGCTCAGTGTGAAATGGCCGAAGGCGCCGTAGAACGCAGGGCGGTCGGGCGCGTTGGCTGCGATCAGGGCATACGTCCAATCGTCGCCGCGCTGGTCGAACTTCACGAGCCAGCTGTTTTTCCAGGGATCGTCATCGGGCGCATCGTGACCGGACGCGGCGACATAGGCCAGCGTTAGCGAGCTTTGCCGGTCGGGCGTCCACGAGACTTTCGCCGAGTCCATGCCGGACAGTTCGCGCATCGGGTCGTTGCGTCCGTTGTCGAAGTAGTAGGGACTCGACGGCGAGCGGAACTGCGCCGGTCCCCAGTTCAGGACGTCGCGCCCGACGGCGACGTTCCAGGCTTCGGCGGCGCGCACGCGCAGTTGCCATTGCGACAGGTAGGCGCCGTTCTCGGTCTCGCTGCCGTCGTAGGCAATGTGACTGGTGCGGGCGAAGAGGATAGGGCGGACGGTGACACGCAGACTATCGCTTTCCAACTTGAGGTTGAGGCGTAGTTCGGCGGCTGCGCTGCGGTCGGCCATACGGGCGAGCTGATTGTCCGGATTGAGCACGCTGTCCGGTTGCAGCCGAATTGCGCTGGCGTAGCCGTAGAGCGTGCCGTCCCATCCCGCCCGCCATGCGGTGCTTTCGCCGGCTTGCGCGGTCGCTGCCAGCGAGACGGTGGCGCCGATGACAAATGCGATCCACTTCACTGCATCTGTCCCAGATCGAACTCCGAAGCCGCCACTGGATTGACCTTGACCGTGCCGAATTCCATCGTCGTCTCGGCGTCGATCAGCGTGTCGCGGATCACCATCTTGCTGACAAAGGGAATCCGTTTGCCGTCGTGCTCGATCGTGTTGCCGTACTCGAAGCGTGCGGTCTTCAGCAGCTTGCCGCTCAGCGAGTAGAACTCGGCCTTGAGCGCGGTTTCGCTCTTCACCGAGACCCAGTAGCGGATGCGATCGTAGGTGGTGCGCTTGTGTTTGGCGGTCAATTCGAGGACGTGGCACCGCTCGCTATCGATGGTCTCTTCGCCACGCAGCTGTGCATCGTAGTCGCCAGCGTAGTTGGTCGCCGCGATGTCGCCGTTCGACGCCTGGCCGCTCATGCGCTGGCGCGGCGAGATGGGGATCGGTTTGGAGAGGCCGGGCTTGGTCAGCCACATATTGCGGTCCACCTGTAACAGCTTGGAGCCTTTGAAACGCGGTGGTTCCTGCGTTTCGGCGACGCTTGATTCGTCGACGGCCTTGACGATCAGGCGCTGCGGTTCGTCGACGCGGTCGCCGTCTCGCGAGGCGAGCCGGATCTCCCAGACGATGCCCGGCAGCCCGCCGCCGCGCGCCTGGTCGGAGTTCTCCAGGATAGCCTGCGCGTCGGGTGCGGCGCTGGCGGGCGCCAGCGGCGCGAGACAGAGCAGGGCGATGAGGGCGGTTTTGTAGAGGGTGTTCATGGCGTTATTCCTGACGGGGCACTGCATCCTTGATGAGATCTGCGTACAACGGCGCGGTCGCGGTGGTTTGTCGTAGGAGCCCGACTTTGTCGGGCGAAATGATGGGCTCTACGAACAGCTGTCGTCTTCGCGCATCTATGCGCTCCTACAAGTGCTGCTACACATGCCCAAGCGCATCGATGATCAGCTTCTTCGCCGCGCGCCGCGCCGGCAGATAGGCGGCCAGCGTCCCCACGACGCCCATCAGCACGAGGGTGAAACTAACGCGCGCGACGTCGATCGAAATCAGCAGCGGCACCGGGCTCGCGCTGTTAGGCGGGGTGTACGAGACGTTCGCCAGGTTGATTCCCCAGCGCACGGCGACGGTGATGAAGAGGCCCAAGGAGCAACCGAGCAGCGTCAGCAGCATCGATTCGGTGGTGAACAGGCGCACGACGCCGCCGCGCTTGAGGCCGATGGCGCGCAGGGTACCGATCTCGCGCGTCCGTTCGACGACGGTCATGCCCATCGAATTGGCCACGCTCATGATCACCACGGTCAGCACGATCAGGAAGATGAAGCCGAAGATCATGTCGAACATGCCGCGTACCTGATTGTAGAAATCGGACAGGTCACGCCAGGTCTGGATCTCGACGTCAAAACCGGCGTCGCGGATCTTCTTCAGCAGGTGTTCCTGCATCGGCACCGTCTGCGCCGCGTCGTCGAGCAGGATGGTAAGGCGATCCGCGCGCCCCTCGCCATCGAGCAGCGTGCGCGCGAGTGCCAGCGGCATATAGGCGAACTTGTCATTGCTGCCGGCGTTGCCGGTGTTGAAGGTGTGGCCGACGGTGATGTCGAGCGCATTGGCCTGGCCGCTCAGCGTATTGACCAGTACCGCCGCCTGCCCGTCGACGGCGAGGTGCAGGATGTCGACGAGGCCATCACTGAGTTCGACGACTTCCATGTGCTTCGGGTCAAGCTGCTTGAGCTGGTTGTTGTACATCCCGCTCCGCACCTCGGCGTCGGTCAGGATGTTCTCCTGAAAACGCGCCATCGCCGCCGGTTCGATCGCCTCGGCGATGAAGATGGTGCTGGCGCGGCCGTTGCTCATCAACCCGCTCAAGGCCAGCTTTGGCGCGACCATCTCGACGTGCGCCTCCTCGCGCAGCAACCCCGTAATCTGTTCGACTTCCTGCGCGGTCAGCAGATAGCGTTCCGGGTCGAGCTTGCCTTCCTTGCGCATGCCGGTCTTGGAGAGCGTCAGATGCCCCAGCATCTCGCCGTAGATCGACTGCCGCTGAAGGCCGTCAAAGACGTTGCGTGTATAGCCGGCAAACAGCGAAATGGCGGCGAATCCGAGCGCGATGGCGAACTGCGTCAACAGCGATCGGCGGCGGTTGCGCGTGAGTCCGCGCAGGGCGAGTTTGAAGGTGTTCTTCATGCGGCAGCCTCCAGTGCTTCCACTGGCTCATCGCTGTCGATGCAGCCGTCGCGCAGCAGGATTCTCCGATCAACGTGGTCGATCAGACGCGGATCGTGCGTCGTGAACACGAAGGTCACCTTGTGCTCGCGATTCATCTCGCGCATCAGGTCGACGACCATGCGGCTGTTCTCGGAGTCGAGGTTCGCCGTCGGCTCATCGGCGATGACGAGCGTCGGATCGACGACTAGCGCGCGTGCGATAGCCACGCGTTGCCGCTGGCCGCCAGAGAGCTTGTCGGGCAGCGAATTGCGGAATCGTTCAAGACCGACATCCACCAGCGCCGCCAAGGCTCGCTGGCGCGCCGCGCCTTCCGCCACGCCCTGTATCTGCAAGGGAAGCATCACGTTTTCCAGCGCCGAGAGCACCGGCACGAGATTGAAGTTCTGGAAGACGAAACCGATCTTGCGCGCACGAAACTCTGTGAGCGCGTCATCCGTCAGGCCTTGCGTCGCCTGATCGCCAAAATGCACTTCGCCCGAAGTCGGCGAATCGATCAGCCCGATGATGTTCATCAGCGTCGTTTTGCCACTGCCGGACGGTCCCCAAACGGCAAGAAACTCGCCAGCGTGGATGTCCAGCGAGATGCTGTGGAGCGCGTCGATGGTGGTTTCGCCCAACTGAAAACGGCGGCGCACGTCGCGCAGTTTCAGAATTGGCGCTTGAAGCGGAGGTTTGCTCATGTTCAACCTTGGATCGAATAAATGAATCGGCGGATCGACCTGCGGTGCAGTGTCAGGCTGCACCGTATGCCGGTCGAATCGATCAAGGAAGTGGCGAGCGACGGAATGCGGGAATCGGGGAGCGAAGTGCGATGCGACGAGACGGATGGTTGGGCTAGCTTTCCGGTAATACACGGTGCAACGGAGGATTCAAGGTTTATTTGCGCATGGATGTCGTCTTTGGCGACAACTGCTTGCGCGCCCGGACCGACCACGCCGCCCACGACTTCGCCGTCATGCGCCATTTCGCCCTCTATCGCGCTGAATTCCTCTGTCTTCTATATGATTAGTGCGATTGCCCTGCCCTGCGTCGCAATCAACAGCAACTGTTGTGATTGGCAGGTAATATATGTCGTTTTTCGTGGCTCGCAAGGCGACTCGCCAAAAATATAAGTCCCGTGCTGTGTAATCTGTCACGGTAGTGAAAACATCTCCGGGCTATCCTTTTTCCCACAGCGTGTAGTGAATTGCTGACTTGTCGCAGATTCGTCATTCTGACGATCGCCAAAGCACATTCCTCTGCTGTGTCTGGATAGGACTGAGCAACCATGATTGAGCGAAGGATAAACGTTCAAATGCATTTGCAGTCCATCATCGAATTCAACCGACGGTTTGCCGGAGGTAAATCATGATCAAGGTCTTCAGCCACTGGATTCACTGGAAGACGCTGTTCCAGATCGTTCTGGACATCCTGCTGCCTGTTGTGTGTGTGGTTGTGGCCGTCCTGTGGTGGGGCGCTGGTAGCCAGCAGAATACCGAGCTTGTCGTCGTGTATGCGGCTGTTTTTGCCCTGCTGATGGTGGTGCTCAACGGTTGGCTCGGACTCTACCAACGATCGCATTCCCGGACGGTTGCACAGACCCGGGCGCGCGCGGTTCTTTCTCTCTATCTTTCGGTTCCTCTGGCTTATTGTGTTTTTTCGCTATTGTCGATTGCGGACGCGAATCAGAAATTGCTTCTGCTGTCGGGGCTTGCCGCCCTGTTCGGAACGCTTGCGCACCGGGTCTACACGATGCATAGCCGGGCGGGCTCGATGATGGTTCATCGCGTGTTGATCTTTGGCGCTGGCCCGGAAGCGAAATCCGTCGGGAAGGTGCTCAAGAAGTCCGATCCGGATATTCAAATCGTCGGCTTCTATCCCGGACCGACGGATGCCGATATTTGTGTTCCGCAACCGATGTTGCTTCCACGCACGGCGTCCATTTCAGACACGGCGAACAGTCTCAACGTCGACGAGATCATCATCGCCGTCCATGAACGTCGTGGCGGCGTCCTGCCGCTCCGTGAGTTGCTTGATTGCAAGCTCTCCGGGGTCAAGGTTCTTGATCTCGCAAGTTACTTTGAACGCGCGCTTGGGCAGATTCGACTCGATGCGCTGCGCGCCGGTTGGCTGATTTTCGGCGACGGGTTCAGGCAGGGCTGGTGGCGTACCTTCATCAAGCGCCTGTTCGATATCGTCGCCGCCTCGATTTTGCTCTTGCTGGCCTTGCCGGTCATGTTGGCGACGGCGATTCTGATTGTTCTCGAAGATGGTTTCCCCGTCTTCTATCGACAGGAACGGGTGGGTTTGAACGGGCGCTTGTTCAACGTCGTCAAGTTCCGCAGCATGCGCAAGGATGCCGAAAGTGACGGAAAGCCCCGCTGGGCAACGGCGAACGATGATCGGACGACGCGCGTCGGCAAGATCATTCGCAAGCTGCGGATTGATGAGTTGCCGCAGTTATACAGTGTGCTTACTGGCGACATGAGTCTTGTCGGACCACGACCCGAGCGCCCCTACTTTGTCGATCAATTGACTCGGGATATTCCGTTCTACGCGGTTCGCCACAGTGTCAAGCCCGGTGTGACCGGGTGGGCACAGGTCAGCTATCACTACGGGGCATCGGTCGATGATTCGATCCAGAAGCTTCAGTACGATCTCTACTACGTCAAGAACCACTCGCTGTTTCTCGATGTGGTCATCCTGTTCGAAACGGTTGGTGTCGTTCTCACCGGTAAGGGCGCTCAGTAGATCCGGCAACTGTCCGGGGACTGCTCGTTGCGTGCGAGACGTATAATCCCTTGCATTCTGCGGAGGTTTGACGTTTGGATGCGAGCAGCGAACTCATTTCTATCTGGAGTTACGGCCTGGCAGGTTGCGTCTACGCGCTGTTTGCCATCTATCTGGCGTCGAACTGGCGAACCAGCCTGCCGAATCGCTCCTTGCTCGTGGCCATTGCGCTGTCGGCAGTCTGGGGGATTTCAGGGTTAGCGTTCGCACTGACCGAGGAGCGGATATTCCTCGCTGGCAGTCTGTTCGCTGATCTTTTTCGCCACGGAAGCTGGTATTTCTTTCTTTTGGTTCTGTTGCGGCCGGATGCCAAAGACTCAGGGCCCTTGCCGTCCCGCCTGCAGTGGCTGATCGGCATTGCCGCCGCGCTGTTCTTTGTCGGCGTGCTGGCGCAGTTGATGGTCTTCTTCGGCTTTTCGGCCCTTGGGCCGCCGCAGCGACTGGTGCTGCTCGACTCGCTGGCGATGGCAGTGTTTTCCCTGGTTCTCGTCGAACAGTTGTTCCGTGGTGCGTCTGCCGATGGCATCTGGAGCCTCAAGCCGCTTTGTTTCGGTCTCGCGGGGGCGGCGCTTTTCGATCTGTATTTGTATTCGGACGCGCTGCTCTTCAATCGCATCGATGTCGATGCCTTCAGCATTCGCGGATTTGTTCACGCGCTTGTCGTTCCGTTGGTTGCCGTTTCCACGATTCGAAGCCGGGCGTGGAAAAACCGGGTCGTACTGTCACAACGCGCCGCCTTGCAGTCGGTGACGCTGGTCGCGGTTGGCGTCTATCTCCTTTTCGTCGCCGCCGCCGGTTACTACGTTCGGTATTTTGGTGGCGACTGGGGACGTTCCTTTCAGTTGGCCTTGCTGTTCTCGGCCTTGTTGATGCTTGTCATCCTCAGCTTTTCAGGGTCCATGCGCGCCAAATTCCGGGTCATGGTCGGCAAGCATTTTTTCAGCTACCGCTATGATTATCGGGAAGAGTGGTTGCGCTTTACCAATACGCTTTCGTCGCAGGACGGGATTTCGGCGATGGGCGAGCACGTGGTCAAAGGATTGGCCGATATGGTCGAGAGTCCGGCCGGTGCGCTCTGGGTCAAGGATCCTTCCGGTCTTTTTTATGCCCAGACGGCGTGCTGGAACATGCCCGTGGCGTTGGTAACCGAAGACGCCAGGAGCAAACTTTGCCGTTTTCTGCTCGAGAGTGGCTGGGTCATCAACCTCGAAGAGTATCGGTCGCTACCGCGTCGCTATGAGCAGCTTGATCTTCCTGAATGGCTGACCAGCTTGCCAAACGCCTGGCTGGTTGTGCCGCTGGCTTCGGGGAACGTGATGACGGGCTTTGTCGTCCTGGCGACGGCGCGGACCCGGATTGACGTCAATTGGGAAATCAACGACCTCCTGAAGACCGCGGGCCGGCAGGCCGGAGCTTTTCTCGGGCAGTTGCAGGCCACAGAAGCGCTGCTCGAAGTAAGGAAGTTCGATGCCTTCAACCGGATGTCGGCTTTTGTGGTCCATGATCTGAAAAATATCGTTGCCCAGTTGTCCCTGATGCTGAAGAATGCCGAACGCCATCGGCATAACCCGGAGTTTCAGCAGGATATGCTGATGACGGTGGAGCATTCGGTTGAACGCATGCGCAAACTCATGATGCAGCTGC
>JAGNOM010000342.1 GCA_017990155.1 Propionivibrio sp.
CCACATAGCGATCGGCGCTGGTTTGCAGTCCGGCAACTTCCTCGTCGGTGAGTTCGCGCACGATGCGGCCGGGCAGGCCGACGACGAGCGAACGGTCGGGGATGACCTTGCCTTCGGGGATCAGCGTGTTGGCGCCGATCAGGCAGTTTTTGCCGATGACGGCCCGGTTGAGCAGTGTCGAGCCCATGCCGATCAGGCTGTTGTCGCCGACGGTGCAACCATGCAGGATGACGCGGTGGCCGACGGTGACATTCTTGCCGACAATCATCGGGATACCCGGATCGGTGTGCAGCACGGAGTTGTCCTGGATATTGCTGTTTTCGCCGACCGAGAGCAGGTCGGTGTCGCCGCGCAGCGTACAGTTCCACCAGATCGATGCGCCTTTGGCAATTTCGACTTCGCCAATCACGGTGGCGTTGGGCGCGATCCAGCTTTCGGGATCGACTTTGGGAGAGAGTTCTCCAAGCGGATAGATAGGCATTTCCTGTCCTTGCAGTTCAAATAAGAAATAGAAAAACGATTTTTTATAATAATCAGCGGGTTACTGGTAGCGCAGGGCTTCGATCGGGTCGAGCGCCGCAGCTTTGCGGGCCGGATAAAAGCCGAAGAATACGCCAACTCCGGCGGCAACGGCGAAGGCAACGAGCACCGAAGCGCCGGATATGACAATGACCATGTCGGTGATGGCATTGACCAGCAGCGCACCGCCGATGCCGAGGAGAAGGCCGATCAGGCAGCCGGTAATCGAAATCATGATGGCTTCGAGGAGGAATTGCGCAAGGATGTCTTTCTGGCGCGCGCCGATCGCGCGGCGGATGCCGATTTCGCGCGTTCGTTCGGTCACCGAGACGAGCATGATGTTCATGATTCCGATCCCGCCGACGAGCAGCGACACCGAGGCGATCGCTCCGAGCAGCAGCGACATGACGCGCGTGGTTTCGGCGGCGGTGTCTGCGGCAGCGGCGAGGTTGCGGATGAAGAAATCGTCGTCCTGATCGTCGCGGATGCGGTGGCGCTGGCGGAGCAGGGCGGTGATCGATTTCTCGACCGCAGGCATGGCTTCGGCCGACGCTGCCTGCACGATGATGGAACGCACGGAGCCGGCGAAGGGCACGCCGAAGACTTTGCGCTGCGCCGTGGTCAGAGGAATGATGACCGTGTCGTCCTGGTCGCGTCCGTCAAGGTTCTGCCCCTTGGGCGCGAGCGTACCGATGAGGGTGAAGGGCGTCTGCCGGATGCGGATTGTTTTGCCGATCGGGCTTTCGTCGGGGTCGAAGAGATTGTCGGCCGTTGTCTTGCCGATCAGCGCGACCCGCGTTGCCGAGCGTACGTCGGCGTCGCTGAAATTATGCCCGTCCCTCAGAAACCAGGCGCGTGCCGTGATGTAGGCCGGCGTCGTGCCGACGATCGTGGCGCTCCAGTTCTTCGCGCCGTAGATGAGTTGCTGCGTTCCCTGATGCACCGGCGCGACGTTCGCCACGTCCTCGAGTTCGCCGATTGCTTCGGCGTCGGCGACACGCAGGGTCGGCCCGAAACCGCTACCGCTCCGCGCGCCGCCCGAATGCGTTGATCCGGAGATGATTACGTACAGGTTGCTGCCCATTGTGCTGATCGTCTGCGCGACGGCAAACTGCGCGCCCTGGCCGATCGCCATCATCAGTACCACCGATCCGACGCCGATGACCATGCCGAGCATCGTCAGTGCTGTACGCATCGGGTTCGACCCCATCGCGTGCCAGGCTTCGCCGAGCATGGGTTTCAGCATGGCTGTGGCCTCGTTGGTCTTTCGACGTCCGTACTGGATCCCGGCGTTCGCCGGGATGACGGTATTGGAGATGGCGTTTGGATACTCCTCGTCATTCCGGCGAACGCCGGAATCCGACCGAAAGAAGTGCAGAGCCAGCAGCAGCGCATCAGACAATCTCCTCGTACAAATTCCGCCATTCGGGATTCAACGCTTCGATCAGTTCGATCTTCCACACCCGTTTCCATTCTTTGATGGCCTTCTCGCGTCCGATCGCGGATTCCATGGTGGCGTGAACTTCGTACCAGACAAGGGTATGTACGCGGTACTTCTGGGTGAAGCCTTTTACCAGATCGTTCTTGTGCTGCCAGATACGCTGCACGAGATCGGAGGTGACGCCGGTGTAGAGCGTTCCGTTTCTGCGGCTGGCGAGAATATAGACGCATGGTTGCTTCATTGGCGTGGTTTCTGACTCTGCACTTCCTTCGGTCGGATCCCAGCTTCCGCAGCGATGACGTCTGTTGTTCCATGGGCCTTGGAGAATCCGTCATCCCGGCGAAAGCCGGGATCCAACGGCGCATCGGCGGGAATCGATGTTCGAACGTCACTGACAATCAATCCATCGAGAAAGCGTACCTCGCGTTTTGCATGCGCAGCGATGTCGTGCTCATGGGTGACAAGGACAACAGTGATGCCTTCGTCGTTGAGTTGGCGAAAGAGCGCCATGATCTCTTCGCTGGTGTGGCTGTCGAGGTTGCCGGTCGGTTCGTCGGCGAGGATCAGGCTGGGCGAGTTGATCAGCGCGCGGGCGATGGCGACGCGCTGTTGCTGGCCGCCGGAGATGCGTGCCGGCAGGGATTTGGCGTACCCGTCCAAGCCGACCCTGGCCAGCATCGCGCGCGCCTTTTCGCGGCGCGGTTCGCGTTCGATGCGGGAATAGACGAGCGGCAGCGCGACGTTGTCTTCGAGCGTCATGCGCGGCAGCAGGTTGAAACCCTGAAAGACGAAGCCGATGGTGCGGTTGCGCAGGCGGGCGAGTTCGTCGCCGGGCAGGTGCGCGACGTTGCGCTCGACCAGGAAATAGTCGCCGGTCGTCGGCGTGTCGAGGCAGCCGAGCAGGTTCATGAACGTCGACTTGCCGGAACCCGACGGACCCATGACAGCGACGAATTCGCCGCGTTCGATCGTCAGGTCGACGCCCTTGAGCGCGGGAAACAGTCCCGCCTCGGTGACGTAGGACTTGCCGAGCCCCGCAACGCGAATGACCGCCTCGCCCACTAGAACAGCCTCATCCCGACGCTGCTCGGCTTGCTCGGGTCACCGGTCGGTTTTTCGCCGACGACCACGATGTCGCCGGCTTTGAGTTCGCCGCTGGAAATTTCGGTCATCCGGTTGTCGGTAATGCCGAGTTCGACGGCGACCGGGCGGATGGTTTTGCCATCGACGACATAGACGGTGCCGCTGGTGCCGTCGTGCTTGCGACCCTTGCGATTGCCTCGCTCCGCCGCGCCGTTTTGCGTTTGCGTATCGGTGCCGTTTCCTGTCGCGTTTCCTGTCTTTTTCTCATCCGCGTCCGCCGGCTTGAAGCGCAGCGCTGCGTTCGGCACCATCAGCACATCGTCAGCTTTGGCGATGGCGATATTGACGTAGGCGGTCATGCCCGGCAGCAGAATCTGTTCCGGGTTCTGCAGCGAGATGCGGACGTTGTAGGTGACGACGTTCTGCGTCACCGTCGGG
>JAGNOM010000343.1 GCA_017990155.1 Propionivibrio sp.
TTCCACCAGGCCTTGCTGCGCGCCAGCCACCAGGCGATCGGCGTGCCGATCAGCAGCAGGATGGCGGTGACGGTCGCCGCCAGTCGCACGGTCAGCCAGATCGCCTGTAAATCGCCAGCTTGGAGGGGCATGGGTTTGGATGTATCGCTTTAATTACAAGTTGTAACCATAAGATTTTATGATTGTTTTGCTCTTTGCACCAGCCAGGTATTGGAGCAACGCCGCAGCGGCGGGCTTGTTTCGGCCGTTTTCGAGCAACACCGCATCCTGGCGGATGGGCCGGTACAGATTCGATGGAATGATCCATGTCGATCCTTCGGCGATCTTCCCCTCTTTCATCACTTGCGAGAGCGCGACGAAGCCGAGTTCGGCATTGCCAGTCGCGACGAACTGGTGCGTCTGCGCGATATTTTCGCCCTGGACGAACTTTGTTTGGATGGCCTCGAGCAGCTTGAGCGCGGTCAAGGTTTCAATCGCCGCCTGGCCGTAGGGCGCGAGTTTGGGATTGGCGATGGAAACGAACTTGAAGTCGCCCTTGCCGAGCACCTCGCCCTTGTCGTCGACATAACCGGCCTTGGCCGACCACAGCACCAGCGTGCCGATGGCGTAGGTAAAGCGGCTACCAGCCACGCCGGCGCCTTCCTTCTCCAGCTTTTCCGGCGTCGTGTCGTCGGCGGCGAGCAGTATCTCGAACGGCGCGCCGTTCCTGATCTGTGCGTAGAACTTGCCGGTGGCGCCGAAGGCGAGCTGCGCCTTGTACCCGGTGTCCTTCTCGAATTCGGCGGCGATTTTCTGCATTGGCGCGACGAAGTTGGCGGCGACGGCGACCTGGACTTCGTCGGCCAAGGTTGCTTGCGACGCGAGCAACGCGCCCATGATCAATAGTGTTCGTGACATGCTCTTCTTCTTTCCTGGTTCGACAGGTTATAACGCGAAAAAAACGAACGCTAGAGCGCCTTGGCGAATTCAGGCGTCCTCCGGCCCGAAACAGATCCGGTAGTCGCAGCATTCGGCGCAGCGCGGTGACTTGCAGATCAGTACGCCGGCAAGTTCGCACAGCTGGCGGTAGAAGAACTTTTTCCACTTCATGTCCTGGTCGTTCAGCGCCGCGAGCGAGGGGAAGTGCTTTTGCATCAGGGCCGAGAGCACCGTGCGGTTGGGCAGGCCCATGTCCTGCCACAGGTGGTTTTCGCCCATCGACGCCGTGGCGATGGCGTGTGCCAGCCAGCTTTCCATTTCTTCGCCGTACGCGCGGTGGCTGAGCAGCAGGGCGACGATGTCATCGAATTCGTCGTACTCAAACAGTTTCAGCGGATCGTCCCGAGTTGTGCCGTTCGGACAGTCGAGGCCGGGGAAAAACGTATTGAGCAGGTTGCGGAATCCGTCCTCGTTCAGCCCCCGGATCAGCGGCTGGCGACGGGCTCGCAGCGATTGCGCGATGACGCCGGCGAAAGCCAGGGTGGCCGGGTCGTCCGGGTGGCGGGCGAGGGTAAGGGCAAAGGCAGGGCAGTGAAGTTTGGTCGTGGTCATGCTGTTTCCTCGTCGGGTGGCCGCGGTGGTTTATCCGTAGCAAGACTCTTTCCATGCGAGAGAACGTCCGTTTCAGGCGCATCAATGTCGCGATCGCGACAAAACACGATGGCCTGAGGGCGCGTCCTGTCGTGATCGCCACAAAGCCGGTCCGTGTCAGGGCTCGAAAACACAGGCTTTGAGCCGTGGCACAGCGATTGCATAGAGAGTTGCGAAAGGATGCCCACGATGAGAACCAGCGACATCGCCCTGCTGATCGACGAACCGGCCTGCGCCAACAACGCGAATAAGGCCAAGGGTGGCTGCACACGCCCGAAGCCCGGTGCGACGGCGGGTGGTTGCACCTTCGATGGCGCGCAGATCACGCTGTTTCCGATTGCCGACGTCGCGCATATCGTCCACGGGCCGATCGCCTGCACCGGCGATTCATGGGACAACCGCGGCACGCGCACGAGCGGGCCGGCGCTGTTCCGCCTGGGGATGACGACCGATCTTTCCGAGAGCGACATCGTGATGGGGCGCAGCGAGAAAAAGCTGTTCCACGCCATCAAGCAGGCCATCGATACACATGCGCCGGCGGCTGTCTTTGTGTACGCCACCTGCGTCACGGCGATGGTCGGCGACGATCTCTCGGCCGTCTGCAAGGCCGCCGCAGAGCGCTGGGGCGTGCCGGTAATTCCGATCGACGCGGCCGGGTTCTACGGTTCCAAGAAACTCGGCGACCGTATCGCCGGCCAGACGATGTTCGACCATGTCATCGGCACCCGCGAGCCGGACCCGGTGCCCGAGTCGGCGCAGCGTCAGGGCATCACGGTGCATGACATCGCGATGATCGCCGAGTACAACATCCGCGGCGAGTTCTGGCATGTGGCGCCGCTGTTCGACGAACTCGGCTTGCGCATCGTCGGTTCACTCTCGGGCGATGCGCGTTTCCGCGAAGTGCAGACCATGCATCGCGCCAAAGCGTCGATGGTGGTGTGCTCGAACGCGCTGCTCAACGTCGCGCGCAAGCTCAAGGAACTGTGGGGTGTCCCGTATTTCGAAGGCAGTTTCTACGGCATGACCGATACCTCGAATGCCTTGCGCGAGTTCGCCCGGCTGCTCGGTGACGCGAATCTTGCCGCGCGGACCGAGGCGCTGATCAAGCGCGAGGAAGCCAAAGCGCACGCCTTGCTCGAACCGTGGCGTGCGCGCCTCCAAGGCAAGCGCGCCTTGCTCTACACCGGCGGCGTCAAGTCATGGTCGATCATCTCGGCCTTGCAGGATCTGGGCATGGACGTGGTGGCGACCGGCGTGCGCAAATCGACCGAGGACGACAAGGCGCGCATCCGCGAACTGCTGGGCGACGAAGCGCACATGATCGACGACGGCAATCCGGCCGGCCTGCTCGACACTTACAACGAGATGGGCGCCGACGTGCTGATCGCCGGCGGCCGCAACCTTTACACGGCGATGAAGGCGCGCGTCCCGTTTCTCGACGTGAATCAGGAACGCGAATACGCCTTCGCCGGCTATGTCGGCATCCTCGAACTGGCGCGGCAGCTCGCGCTGACCATCGAAAACCCGGTCTGGACCGCCGTGCGCAAACCGGCGCCGTGGGCCATGCAAAACAGCGTTGGCGCAGCGCTGGGAGTGGTGCCGTGATGACATCGTTTCCGCCATCCCGCCGAAGGGCGGCGCGCTGTAGCGGTGAGAACCGGCGCTCCATCTCCCTCCCCTTCAAGGGGAGGGTCGGGGTGGGGATGGGGGGCAAAGCGGCCGTTTGTCCGTCGCTATGTCCCCGACTAAACCCCATCCCCCACCTAACCTCCCCCTTGAAGGGGGAGGAGTGGAACCATCCGGGCGCGGCGGGTTAAGGAGAAACCATGGCTGAAATCGTTCGCACCGTAAAACCCTTGGCCGTCGGTCCGCTCAAGGC
>JAGNOM010000344.1 GCA_017990155.1 Propionivibrio sp.
GTTTCACCGGGCGAATGGCCGTGCGCTCCGGCACAGACGCTGTTATCGCGCAGCGAGCTGCGCTCCTACTCTTACCCTCGCACCGGCGCCGGCGAATAGCTGTAACACCCTTTCGGACAGACGCGTCCGCAGGCGCCGCAGCCGATGCAGTCGCCGGCGTCCTTGAGCATCATCACGGAGGCGGTATCGTCCTCGTCGTAATCCTCGTCGTCGTCCATTTCCATGTCCTCGCCGCGCACGATGAGATCGAGTACGTCGCGCGGGCAGACCTTGAAGCAGCGGCCACAGCCGATGCATTTCTTCGGATCGAGCTCGGTAACGAACTCGGGGGTCCAGGGGGTGCCACTGAGGGTCAAGCCGGTGATATTTTCCATTTCATTCTCCTTAAGCAATTTGTTCTGCGGCCAGCCGCGCATCGATTCAAAGCCCGGCGACGTCGGGATAGTTGCCGACGATTTCGATCGCCACCGACAGGTATTTGTCGGCCTCGTCCTTCATCTTCGACAGGCTCTCAAAGCCAAAGCGATGAACGTCGCGCAGCGTGCGATCGAGCACCACGAGCTTGCCGACGGTAATCAGCACGCGGCCGAAGCCTTCGTAAGAGAGGTGCACCAGCGACACTGCCATCAGCCCGCATTCCTTTTCGACCATTACGGCAATGCCGTTGTAAAAGGCCTTGATGCACGCCACCGTTGTCTCGTCGGGATCACCGATGATCGGGATTTCCGCTTTGCGCGCCTTCGTCAGCAGCAGCGGGGCGAGCAGACTGGCGGCCGGTTTGCCGTCGTACTGACCGTAGCTGTCGAGCGCGCGCATCTGACGCACCATTTCCTTGACGAAGTCGGTCTCCAGAATGGGATCGGCGGACTGAACCGGCGCCGGGAAAGCGAGGATTGCGCTCATGGATGTTCTCCAGGTTGAAATTCGGGATCGCAGATGACCGGCGAAAGCGTTCGCCCGAAAGCGAGCGTGGCCGTCAGGCGCGCCGCCAGGACGCCGGCGAACAGTCCGAGAACGGCACCAAGGACAGCGGCGAGATCGCTGCCGAACGCGAGATTGGCGACGATCGCCCCGATCAGCAGCGCCACCGGTGGCAGCAGATAACCGAGCAGCGCAGCCAGCGTCAGCGACGCCGCCGGCATGGCGATCGTCACGCGCGCTCCCGCCTGCACCTTTCCCGGCACCGCCAGCTCAATCATGAGCGGCGCGGCATCGCCCGAGGCGCAGGTATGGCGACTGCCGCAACCGGCGCAGCCGGCGTTCGCTTCAAGGCGGATCTGCGCCACGCCTCGTGCAATACCGATCACCTCGCCGCAGCGTTCGATCGACTCGTTCAGGGTTCTCATTCCCGCCACCCTTCTTCGACCATGCGGTCGAATCGTCCGGCGTCGTTTTCATGCCGAACGATGCGGTCGATCCAAGCGACGCCGCCGTCGCGCACCGCTTTGCGCAACATTAGCAATAGCGCTTCGATCGGCGTTTCAATCTCCACGCGCACCGGCTGGACGCCGCCGGCGAGCAATTGGCGGACGGCCGAACCGCCGACCGCCAGGCAATAGACGGCGGCGCATCCGGTCAGCGCGGCGATCCGGCTGGCGAGCTTGTCCTCGTTGCCGTCCATCGATTCCCGTGGGTATTCGGTGGCTTCGATGAGGCGCGCGTGTTCGCCATCGACCGCGTAAATCGCGAAACCGGCGGCGGCGCCGAAGTGCTGGTCAACCAGGATCCGGTCGCTGGTGGCGAAGGCGATTTTCAGCAGGTTCGCGTTCATGGTCGGCTCACCGTCAGTGGCAGACCACGCCAGCGCCAGCTTGCGGGCACCGCGACCCGGCCTCGCTGTCGGGTTGGTCTCGATAGATGGATCGGTAGGCAGGGATTTCATGGTGCTGTCCCAGGACAAGATTGGCGATATCGAACAAGGCTTGCCGCGCCAGGCGGTAGCCGACCCAGCCGCGCGCGTAGCCGCCGACCTGGTCGTAGAGCGGGAAGCCGGCGCGCAGCAGCGAAATACCCAGGCGCTTGGCGACCTCGACGCCATGCGAGTTGCACACAAGGAGTTGTGCGCCGTTCGCCGCCGCCAAACGTTCGAGGTCTTCCAGGTCGCCGATGTGCACGCTCGCCGTCGGCACGCTTTCCAGCACCGCGGCGCGTGCCGGCGTCACCGCGGCCACGATCTCGGCGCCCGTGCCGGCGAACAGGTCGGACAGCCCCTTCAGCAGATCGGGTTCGAGCCCCAGCGCGACGCGCAGGAAGCCGGTCATGAAGTGCGTATCGACCATCGCGTCCTGCAACTGGGCACGCTGACGCTCGATCTTTTCCGGTACAGCCACGCCTGAGAGCCGGGACAAGGCTTGGGTAAAGGCATCGCAGGCGTCGAGCCCGACCAGGTGATCGAAGCGGATCGCCGGCACGCCGGTGCGCGCTTCGAGGCGGTCGGCTGCAGCGGCGATCGAGCGGCCGATGACCAGCGTGGCGATCGATTCGCCCATCGTGGCAATTTCTGCAAGCGGCGCGCCGCCGAGCGTCAGCGGCGAGTACGGCTTGTCGATCAGGTGGCCGTCCATCGAATCGCCGATATCGGGCACGACCACCGGCCGCAGCCCGAACGCTTCGACCCATTCCTTGATGGCCTCGATATCGTCCGGCGTGAGCATCGACGACGCGAGCACGTTCACCTGGCGATGCCGCCGTCCGACGTGGCGTCCCATTTGCGTAACCTCCGGAACCAGCGTGTCGATGATCGCGTCGAGCGCCAGCGCGAAACCGCTTTCAAAGCAGCCAACGAAATCGGGTGTATTCACCGGCACGATCGCCGTCGCCGCATGCTCGGGGTGCCTGGCGCGGAACTCGCGCACCAGGCGCTGGATATCCGTACCCTGCGTCTCGGACAGGCCCGTCGTCGGTAGTCCGATGACGTCCGGCGCGTTTTTCTCGCAAATCGTCTTGAGACCGACAATGACGTTTTCGTCAGCGTTCATCACCGTGGCGACCTGGTCCATCGCCGTCGTTTGCAGAGGAATCGGCTCGCGAAAATGGCGGACCAGAAAGACCTTACCGAAAGCGGTGCAACCCTGCGCGCCGTGCAGCATCGGAAGGCAGTTGCGCAATCCAAGGAAAGCCAGCGCGGCGCCGATCGGCTGGCTGGCCTTGAGCGGACCGACGGCCAAGGGTTTTACGGTGCGAACGATTTCAGCCATGGTTTCTCCTTAACCCGCCGCGCCCGGATGGTTCCACTCCTCCCCCTTCAAGGGGGAGGTTAGGTGGGGGATGTGGTTTAGTCGGGGACATAGCGACGGACAAACGGCCGCTTTGCCCCCCATCCCCACCCCGACCCTCCCCTTGAAGGCGAGGGAGATGGAGCGCCGGTTCTCACCGCTACAGCGCGCCGCCCTTCGGCGGGATGGCGGAAACGATGTCATCACGGCACCACTCCCAGCGC
>JAGNOM010000345.1 GCA_017990155.1 Propionivibrio sp.
ACGAAGGTGCTGGCAACGGGCTTCTTGCGCATCATCGCGTAGCCGGTTTCCACGGCTTTTTGCGCCAGCACGTCGGGCAACTGAGTGACGGTGGCGGCGATCAGCGAGTCGGCATCGTGCAAACGCGCCTTGACCTTCGGTGCGCCGTCGACGCCGACGATGAAGAGCTCCTTGCGTCCGGCCTGGCGCGCCGCTTCCTCGACGCCGAGCGCGGTCGGGTCGTTGATGGCGAAGACGGCGTCGATGTGTGGAAAGAGTGTCAACACGTCGGTCATCTTGGCGAAGCCACCCTCGGAACTGCCGCCGCCGTTGCGGTCGGAGGACAGCAAGCGAATGCCGGGTGCGGCGTTGATCTCCGACAGGCAGCCCGACATGCGGTCGGTAATCGAGGTGACCGGCGGGCCTGAGATGATGACCACGTTGCCCTTGCCGCCGAGCTTCTGAATGATGTGTCGGCAGGCCAGCTCGCCGGCCTGGATGTTGTCGGTGGTGAAGGTCGCGTCGGCGCCCGCCGCGCGAACATCGAGTGCGATTACCTTGATTCCGTTCGCCTGCGCGCGTCGCACGGCGGGTTCAATGGCGAACGGATCGGTGGCGATGAGCATGATCAGGTCGACCTTCTTGGTGATGAAGTAGTCGATCTGGTTGCTTTGCCGCGTCAGGTCGTACGCGCTGGAAGCGACGAATATCTTGACGTCCGGGCCGATGACGCGCCGGGCCGAGTTCTCGATGCTGCGCGCCAGGCGGACAAAGAACGGATTGCCGAGATCGGTCACCGTGACGCCGATGCGGACTTGCTCCGCAGCCGCCGTGACCGTGGCGCCGAGCAGCGAGCCGAGCGCCAGCGCGATCAGTAACAGGTTTTTGGCACGCTGAAGCACGTTTGACTCAGCTCTGGAAAAGGGCGGTGGCCTGCCGAATTGCGGCATCCAGCTGCTGGATCGTGAACGGTTTGGCCAGCAGCGGCTGCTGTTCGGAAAGGCCGAAGCGCGAGACGAGGAACTCGGCGGGGAGGCCGGACATGAGGATGCGCGGAAGGGTTGGATCGTGCTCCGCGATTCGTTGCATCAGTTCCACGCCGCTTGCTCCGGTTCCCAGATCGACGTCCGAGAGTACCACCGACTGGAAGGTGTTCTCCAATAGTTCGAGCGCCTGCTCCGCGGTTGCCGCGACGGTGACCACGTGCCCTGTGGCGCTGAGCAGATCAGCCAGCGCCGAGCGCACGTCGGTGTCGTCTTCGACGAGCAGCAGCGACTGGCCGGAAACCGGCTCGGTCGGCAGGTCCGGCTCATCCTGCAGGTATTCGCGCGCATGGGTCGGCAGATGCAGGGTAAAGGACGTTCCCTTGCCCGGCGCGCTGGTGAGCTGAATCTCGCCGCCCGATTGCTTGACGAAGCCATAGACGATGGACAGGCCGAGGCCGCTACCCGAGCCGGCCTTGGTCGTGAAGAAGGGCTCGAAGACCCGTTCGCGGATTTCGCGGTCCATGCCCTGGCCGCTATCGGCGACTTCGATGCTGACCAGATCGCGGTTGGCGTCGAAGCGACTGCGCAGATGCAGCGATCCGCCGTTCGGCATCGCATCGCGGGCATTGATCGCCAGGTTGAGCAGGGCGTTTTCGAGCTGTCCCCGGTCGACCCAGGCGCAGACGTTCGCCGCGTCGAGGTCGAGCACGACGGCGACGCCCTGGCCGACGCTGTACTCGATCAGGTCGGCAAGGTCGCGGATGAAAACGTCGACATCGACGGCGCTCGGCGAGAGCGGCTGGCGTCGGGCGAAGGCCAACAGACGGCGCGTCAGTGTCGCGCCACGCTCGGCGGCGGAGCGCGCGCGCGCGGCGAATTTCCGGCCGGGTTCGGACAGGCTCTCTTCCTGGTCGAGCAGGTAGAGGTTGCCGGTAATCGCTGCCAGCAGATTGTTGAAGTCGTGCGCGACGCCGCCGGTAAGCTGGCCGAGCACTTCCATCTTCTGCGCCTGGCGCAGTTGCGACTCGACAAGACGGCGTTCGGTGAGGTCGCTGTACAGCGTGACGAAACCGCCGCCGGGCATCGGGTTGCTGCGGAACTCGACGACGCGGCCGCCCGTGAATGCCAGTTCGAAGCGATACGCGTGCTTCTGGCGCGCGCGGTTGAATTCGGAGAGTACCGTCGGTGCGCCGGCGTTGTCGTTGATGCGCTCGGGCAGCAGTCTCTGGATTTCATCGAGCGTCATGCCGTGCTTGATGCTGTCGCCCTTGATGTTGAGCAGCACCGGGTACTGCCGGTTCCAGGTGATGAGGCGGCCCTGGCTGTCGAACACCGACAAGCCGTCCTTCATGCTCTCGACCACCGTCGCCAGCAGGTTGCCTTGCTCGCGGATGTCGTTGGCCATCCGGCGTACGGCGCGCGCGTTGTCGCGGAAGACTTCGAAGGCGCGGGCCAGCGCGCCGAGTTCGTCGCGTCGCCCGGTTTCCGGGGTCGATTGTTCGGTGTCGCCCTGAGCCAGCTTGCTCATCACCTGCGTGATGCCGCCGAGGCTCCCGACCATGCGGATGACGACGCGGATGCCGAGCAGGGCGACGGCGATGCAGACGAAGGTGAGGATGGTGATGCCGAGCGCGCCGGAGCGGGCCGCGCGCGTCACCGACTCGCCGCGCTGTTCGACGTGCGAGCGCGCGTTGTGGACGTATTGGTCGACGCGCTCGCCGAGGCGTTCGGCTTCTGCCCGCGTGCGCGAGACGAGAAAAGCCTTGCGTTCGCGCAACTGGAACTGGCGGTCGCGCAGGACGAAGACGCTGTCCGGGCCTTCGAGGTTGTCGCGGATGAGATTGACGATGCGCGACGACGCCAGGTTGCTGCGGTCCATGCGGCCGGTCTGGTCGGTCACCCGTTTGCGCAAGAGCGCGAGCGTTTCGGGGTTGGAGACTTCGATGGCCGCGATCAGGTCCCGGAAGATGACGTCCACGTTTTCCTTGCGTGCCATCGGCGGCAGCTCGTCGGCGGCGCTGGAGAGGCGGTACAAATACTCGCGCAGGTCTTCCTGCAGAAAAAGGTCGTTGCGCGTGACTTCGACCAGCTCCGAAATGCTCGCCTTGAGCGCCAACAGGGCAGGGCCGACATCGAGTTCCTTGCTGCGTTCCGCGGGCATGGTGTTGGCCAGCCGTTCGGCTTCGTCGACGCGGCTCAGCAGCGCCTGCGCTTCGGCCTGCAACTGGAAGGGGCGGGTGCTTTCGGCGACGTACGGCGCCATCGCAGCGATGGCGGCAATCCGTTGCGAGAGCTCGAGCGAGCGCGAAACGTCGGGCAGAACGTGCGACTGGAAGTCGCGCAGCGCGTCGCGCGTGTCGCGGATGCCGAGCCAGCCGACCAGCGCCAGCGCCATCGCCGAGGCGAAGATGACGGCAAAGGCGAGCAGCAGGCGGGCGCGGACGCTCGTCGGCCAGAACCGGGCTTCGG
>JAGNOM010000346.1 GCA_017990155.1 Propionivibrio sp.
GTCCAGTCGCACGTTGCCAGCTCACTGGAGTTGCTGTTGGGACAGCCGAGCTTCCCGAACAGCCTGCTGAGTATCGTCGCGGAACATCATGAGCGCTACGACGGGACAGGCTATCCGCGATCCTTGGCGGGAGATCGGATCAGCCTGCGATCGGAGATGGCCGGAATGGTCGATACCTATTGCGCGATGACGCGCCGCCGGGTATTCAGTGAGGCCGTATCGAGCCAGAAAGCGCTGGAGTTGCTTTCACGCATGCGCGGCGTCAAATTCCGCGAGGTGATCGTCGATCAGTTCGTTCAGTGTGTCGGGCTTTACCCGGTTGGAACGCTCGTTGAGTTGTCGACTGGTGAAGTGGGTGTGGTCATCCAGCAGAATCGGATCATTCGTGAAAGGCCTCGGCTTATGGTCTTGATGTCGGCCGAGAAAACTCTAAAACGGCGGCCGACGTATGTCGACTTGATGCACGCTCCGAAGGCCGAACATGGGGAGCCTTGCCGGATCGTCCAAGCTCTTCCGTCGAACGCCTATGGCATCGATCCGGCCGAGTTTTTCCTTGACTGAAGCATCGATGTCGATGACCCCGTTCCAAAAAGCTGGAAGCGCCTCATGATTGCCGGCCTGACGCTTGCGCTAGGTGAAATCCCGGAATTGGCAAAGTCCGCTGCGGGTGACGGCGCGACGGACAACGAACTTGGTGTCGTCGTGTTCGTCGTTCATCCGGAGCCGGCTTTTTATCGCCTGGGACCCGAGTCGGTGGCCCGTCTTCGGGCCGGCATTGCGCAGCGGCTTCGTGAGCGTTTGCGCGATGGCGATCGCCTGTACGGCATTGGTGATTGGGAGTGGTTGGTTGTCCTCCCCAAATTGCGCAGCAGCGCCACGTTGTCGATGGCGATGATGCGTTTTCGTCAGGTCTTCGAGTCGAGTGGCTTGGACGTCGATGGCATGACCCTGCAATTTTCTGTCTCCTGCGGCGCTGCGATTTACCCGAGCGACGGTGAGGATGCCGTGCATCTGGTCCAGTCGGCCCGGATCGCCGCGCTTAACGCCGCGCGCCATGGGCTTGGCGAGGCGCTCTACGAACCCTCGATGGAAGAACTCGACTATTCGCTGCGGGAGTTCGACCATGAACTGCGCAAGGTGCTGACCGAGGGCGCCGGCCTGGAATTGCACCTGCAGCCGCAGATTCAGGCGCAAAGCGGACGTTGCGTCGGCGCCGAGGCGCTCCTGCGCTG
The DNA here is from genome assembly GCA_017990155.1 of Propionivibrio sp. GTDB lineage: Bacteria > Pseudomonadota > Gammaproteobacteria > Burkholderiales > Rhodocyclaceae > Propionivibrio. The sequence goes on from JAGNOM010000346.1 coordinate 1,233, forward strand.
GCGCAGGGCCAATGGCGAGTCGGTGGCGCCGCCAGTCGTGCTGGCGGGAATCGAACGAATCGGTATGCGGCACCGCTTCAATCGATGGCTGTTTCTTACGGCGGCACGCATTTCGAGCCAGCTGAACGAGGCCGGTGTTGAAATCCAGATTTCGATAAATATCTCGGCGAATGATCTGCTCGATCAGGAAATGCCGGATCTGGTCGATCAGTCTCTGAAAACGTGGGGCGTCTCACCGGCAGCGATCCAGATTGAAATTACCGAAACGTCGATGGTGCAAGAGACTGAAACCGTCGGCGTGGTTTTGAAGCGGCTTCGCTCGCTCGGTATTGTGCTGTCGGTCGACGACTTTGGTACCGGATACTCCTCAATAAGCCATCTGAAGAATTTACCGGTGCAGGAGGTGAAGATTGATCAGAGCTTCGTGCGCAACATTCTCAATTCGAAGCACGATCAGGAAATCACCGGATCGACGATCCGCCTTGCGCATCGGCTGGGCCTGAAGGTGGTCGCCGAAGGGGTCGAGACAGGGCAGATCGCCGGGCTTCTGGCGGAAATGGGTTGCGATCTGTTGCAAGGCTACCTGTTCGCACGCGCGATGGAAGTCAGCGCCTTTGTGGCCTGGTACCAAGCGCGTCGGGTGGCGCACGGAGCGGCTTGACATAAAGCTAATTTGCTGGTCTTGAAATTGCCGCGACTTCCCCCATCTGGTTGGCATCCAGATATTTCGAAGGGAAGCCAGAATGCGCCTCGATAAACTCACTACCAAATTCCAGCAGGCTCTTGCCGATGCGCAAAGCCTTGCCAACGGCCACGATAACCAGATGATCGAGCCGCAGCACCTGTTGCTCGCCCTCTTGCAACAGGAGGATGGCGGAACATCGTCGCTGCTGGCGCAAGCCGGCGCCAATGTGCAGGCGTTGAAGGCGGCGCTCGACCAGGCGGTCGACCGGTTGCCGAAGGTCGAGGGCCACGGCGGCGACGTGCAGATCGGCCGCGACCTGACCAATCTCCTCAATCTCACCGACAAGGAAGCGCAGAAGCGCGGCGACCAGTTCATCGCCAGCGAGATGTTCCTGCTCGCGGTGTGCGAAGACAAGGGCGAGGCGGGGCGTCTGGCGAAGCAGCACGGCCTGAACCGCAAGGCGCTGGAGCAGGCGATTGCGTCGGTGCGCGGTGGGCAGGGCGTAGATTCGCAGGAAGCCGAAGGCCAGCGCGAGTCGCTCAAGAAGTACTGTATCGACCTTACTGAGCGCGCCCGACAAGGCAAGCTCGACCCCGTGATCGGGCGTGACGATGAAATCCGCCGCACCATCCAGATCCTGCAGCGGCGCACCAAGAACAACCCGGTGCTGATCGGCGAACCCGGCGTCGGCAAGACGGCGATCGTCGAAGGCCTGGCGCAGCGCATCGTCAATGACGAAGTGCCGGAAACGCTCAAGGGCAAGAAGGTCCTGAGCCTCGATATGGCGGCTCTGTTGGCCGGCGCCAAGTACCGGGGCGAGTTTGAGGAACGCCTGAAGGCCGTGCTCAAGGAAATCGCGCTGGACGAGGGCAAGATCATCGTTTTCATCGACGAATTGCACACGATGGTTGGCGCGGGTAAGGCCGAAGGCGCCATCGACGCTGGCAACATGCTCAAGCCGGCGCTGGCACGCGGCGAGTTACATTGCGTTGGCGCGACGACGCTCGACGAGTATCGCAAGTACGTCGAAAAGGATGCCGCGCTCGAACGCCGCTTCCAGAAGGTGTTGGTCGATGAGCCGAGCGTCGAGAGCACCATCGCCATTTTGCGCGGCTTGCAGGAAAAGTACGAACTTCACCACGGCGTCGATATCACCGACCCGGCGATTGTCGCGGCGGCCGAACTCAGCCATCGCTACATCACCGACCGTTTCCTGCCGGACAAGGCCATCGACCTGATCGACGAGGCCGCGGCGCGCATCAAGATGGAAATCGACTCCAAGCCGGAAGTCATGGACAAGCTAGACCGGCGCATGATTCAGCTCAAGATCGAGCGCGAAGCCGTACGTCGAGAGAAGGACGAAGCGTCGATGAAGCGCATGCAGCTGATTGAGGATGAACTGCTCAAGCTGCAGCGCGAGTACAACGACCTGGAAGAAGTGTGGAAGGCCGAGAAAGCGCAGGTGCAGGGCAGCGCGCACATCAAGGA
>JAGNOM010000347.1 GCA_017990155.1 Propionivibrio sp.
TGCCGCGATCGCTGATGGCATCGGAATGGTGCCGGAAAATCGTAAGGAACAGTGTCTATTTCTCGGTCATTCGGTCGAAGACAACATCGCCATCAGTTCGCTGGATCAATACACCACCGCCGGCGTCGTGCGCCGGGGCGAGGTGCGATCGGCAGCGCTGGAACAGATGCAGCGGCTGAAACTCCGGTCGAGCGCCATCGAGCTGCCCGTCAAGGCGCTGTCGGGTGGAAATCAACAAAAGGCGGCGCTGGCGCGCTGGCTGCTGCGCGACAGCGACGTTCTGATCCTCGATGAACCGACGCGCGGCGTCGACATCGGGGCCAAGAGGGAAATCTACGAACTCATAGACCAATTGGCGAAGACCGGCAAGGCAATCCTGGTGATCTCGTCCGACTTGCCGGAGGCGATCGGTATCAGCGATCGGGTACTGGTCATGCGCGCCGGCAGGATCGTCCACGAAGGTCCGTCGGCAGGCATGACGGAAGAAGAGGTCATGCTGCATGCGACCGGCACGGCCGCACACACGAAACCACAGGGAGCAGGACAATGACGCAAGACAAGATGCAACAGGCCACCGCGCCGCACCCCGGCACACTGGAGAAGGAGCCGTTCGACTTCGCCAAATGGTGGGACCGGGTCGGCATTCTCGTCGTACTGCTGGCGATCGTCCTGCTGATGGCCAGCATCGCGCCGAATTTCGCGCGCGTCGACAACTTCCTCAACATCGCGCGTTCGATCTCGGTCAACGCGATCCTGGCGGCCGGGCTTACCTTCGTCATCCTGACCACGGGCATCGATCTGTCGGTCGGTTCCATCGTCGCGGTCTCCGGCGTCGCCTCGGTGCTTGCGGCGATCGCTGGCGTACCGGCGCCCGCCGCCATCCTGGCCGGCATGGCGGTTGGCGCGGTCTGCGGCCTGGTCAACGGCGTGCTGACAGCCTATCTGGCGCTGGCGCCCTTCATCGTCACGCTCGGTTCGATGACCTTCCTGCGTGGCCTGGCCTACACCATGACGGCCGGGCAGCCGATCGTATCCAGCAGTCTCAGCTTCAAGGAACTCGGAACCGGCTACGCCTTCGGCATTCCAATCCCGGTCATCGTCATGGCCATCGTCTACCTGCTCGCGTGGTTTACGCTGGAGCGGACCCGCTACGGCCGGCATATCTACGCCGTCGGCGGCAACGCCGAAGCCGCCGGGCTCGCCGGCGTTCGCGTCAAGCGCATCATCACTTCGGTCTATGTCATCGCCGGCGGCTGCGCCGGATTGGCTGGCGTGATTTTCGCCGCCCGGGTGATCTCGGCCCAGCCCACGGCCGGTACGGGTTACGAGCTGGATGCCATCGCCGCCGTCGTGCTCGGCGGCACGAGTCTTGCCGGCGGCCGCGGGCGCATCGTCGGCACCTTGATCGGCTCGATCATTCTCGGTGTGCTGAGCACCGGGCTGATCCTGATGAACGTCCCCTTCTTCACTCAGCTGCTGATCAAGGGCGTCGTCATCATCCTCGCCGTGGCGATCGACAGTCTCAAGCAGCGGCAGTTCATGCTGGCACACCTCTTCAAACGCTAACCCATTCCCAACATCACGAAACCGGTGAACGTCGTTTTGAGCGACCGTCGCCAAGGAGATTTCCGACATGCCCTTCGTTATCGACATCACGGACCCGCTCACCGGTTCGCGGCAATGCGAACCGATCCGGTTCAGCATCGAGGCCCAGCTTTCCGAGCCCCTGTGGTGGTCTATCGACCATAGCGGCAACAAAATACTGTGCCAACGGCTGGCCGCCGAGTCGGGTAACGGGCGCACCGCCTTCGTCGCCTGCGTTAGCTTTAGCGGATCGTTGCGACTGACGCTCGACCGGCCCGTCGATACCGCCGAACTTGCCCACCTCAAAGGCATTCGAGTTCTGGCCGGCAGAGAAGTCGATTGTTTCGCCCGGCTCGACACCGGCGCGTTTGATCTGGAACTGTGCTCCGGGACGGCGCTGGGGCTCGGTTCGTCGAAATGGGGCATCCGGCATTTCCGCGCCAACTCGGACGGCTTCGAGTTGCTGCCCTCCGGCAACAACGCCATTGGCGGCTTCTACGGACCGTTCTTCACGCCGGAAAACGGCCTGATCAACCCGCCGGAGCATACGCGGGTAACGATCGAGGTCATCGAACGCGGCCCGGTTCTGCATCATTACCGCATGCACGGTGCCATTCCCGATGGGCTGCTGGACGAACTGAAGGGCAAGACGTTTGCCATCGACTGGCAGTTCTTTTACGGCAGCCCGTTTTTCCAACGTTGCTACCGCGTCGACGATTTCTCGACAGTGATCAACGGCCGCTCGGTGACCAACAAGATCACGGTCGGCGACGAGTTCGAGGGCGGACCTGGCAAACTTGTTTTCGATCGCTTTGCGGCTTACGGCGGCACACGCTATCGGGCGGGCGATCCCTACGCCGGTGAATTGGTTGCCATGGTTGCCGAAACGATTTCCGAGGCCAGCCATGGTGGCGGCAAGTTCGAGGAGTTTCGCGCGCAGCTAGCGGATATGGAATCCGCGCATTGGGACCTTTACTGGCGGCTGTTTTGTTCATGGGAAAAAGTCTTGCCGGAAAGCGAGATTCGCCAGCGCCTCGCCCGCGTGCGCGCGATCTCCCACGTCAAGGCGGACCTCAACGACCGAGGTTGGATATTGACCGATCAGCCCGTCGACGTATCTGCCGTCCCGCACGAAACCATCTTCCCAGGCCCGGCGACCAAGACCGTCGAGTATCACGAAGTATCGGGACGCGCGATGATTTGGTGGACCTCGGCGGCCTCGGGGGCTTTCCAGATCGTTCAACGCCGGCAGTCGGGCTGGGTGAATTGGGGTTCCAACGGTGAAAACGAGTGTCCCGAACTACCCGTCGGCGTCGACATCAAGACGGCTTACGGCCAGTTCGCCAAGACATGGACCATCATCGCCGACCAACTGGAGACGCCGCCGGTGATCGAGGTGAGATAGGCGAGCACGACACCAGAGCATGACGGGCAGAACGCCGAGGAGCCTGCCGCCTTTAGAGCGCGTTCAGCGCTGATTCGAGCGTGTCCTTGAAGCGGGCAATGTGAAGGCCGTCGACGAAGGCGTGGTGCACCTGCACTGAGTACGGCAGGACGAAACGACAGCAACCCGGACCGCCTTCCTCGCGATACTTTCCCCACGACAGGCGCGGCACCGAGTCCTCGCGGTTATGCGTAATCGTGTGCGTGAGCTGCGTGAATGAGAGCCACGGGATCGACGTGTAGTAGATCAGGTCGTCGCGTCCTTCGAAGCCGGTCATGTCGAAGGGATTCACCTGCTCACGCGAACGCACGGCCGCGCGTTCGACGAAAGCGTCGAGCGTCTCGGGCATCTCGACGGTAACGATGCGGAAGA
>JAGNOM010000348.1 GCA_017990155.1 Propionivibrio sp.
GTTCTCGACCATGATGACGGCTTCGCCGCCACGTCCCTTGCCCGACTTCAGTCGCTTGTAGTACTGCTCTTTCGCCAACAGCGGCAGCACCTTCTTCATCTCGTACCACGAGTTGACATCCGTCTTCAGCGTCTTGGCGATATGGCGTGCGGCCTTAAGGTGGCCCATTCCAAGATTGTAGGCAGCGAGCGCAAACCACAGGCGGTCGGGCTCCTTCACTTCGGGCGGGAGCGCATTGCGCAACTTGTTCAGGTATTCGGCGCCCGCACGAATGCTCTGCGCCGCGTCCAGGCGGTTATCGACGCCGCACGTGTCGGCGGTGTCTTCCGTCAGCATCATCATCCCGCGCACCCCGGTTGCGCTGGTCGCCAGTGGATCCCATTGCGATTCCTGGTAGGCCAGAGACGCCAGCAGCCTCCAGTCGATTCCGGTGATCGCCTGTGCTGTCTCGAACTGGTGGCGGTACTTTGGAAGCAAGGAACGGATGTTCTCGATAAAACGCGCTGTATGAAGTGGCGTGAGCCGGGCGACATGTCCGAAGTATCGATCCTTGAGTCGATCCAACTCGCCGCTTGCCGCCATCCGCTCGAGAAACGCATTCGCGTTGGTGATCAACTCCTGATCGACCGTGGGGCCGAAAAGCCAGACAATCGGCTGGTCCGTGCCGACTTGCAGCGCATTCTGTAGCTCCGGGTAGTAGTTGTTGCCGATGCTGAATTCGGCGCTGCTCACCAGAACGGCCTCAATGCTCCGCTTCGCGACGCCTTCCATCAGATCGAGCTCGCTCAGCTTGTGCGTCGGCGAAACGATGAGGTCTGGGACGGACTTCCTGAGGTCGAGCAGGGCAGCTTCCTGCCTTGAGCCGGCGACGACATGAACCGTTTTTTTCGCCAGTTGGTCGACTCCGGTCAAGGGCAACGATGCTTCGTGCGTGACCAAGACGCTCTGGCTCTGAAAGTAAGGCGAACTGCTCCTGACGTCGGATTGTTCACTCGGTGATTGCCAGGCCGCCGCCATGTCCGCCTCGCCATTGGCAAGGCGCTGTCTCAGATCCGTGTCGCTGGCGGCAACCACGATTCGATGCCTGATCCCCAACTCCTGCATGAAGCGCGTCACGAGATCGTAGTCGAAGCCCGAGGCGCCGGCTGTATCGCCGACTGAATAGGTCGTTGTTCCGACTCGCGTCAGGATGGTGAAATCGCGTTCTCGAACAGTCTTGTTCTTGATCGGCGCCAGTGTATCGTTTCCGCAGCAGGCCAAAAAAAACACCAGAAAAACTATGAATGCGCGCATCCGTCTCTCGAGTTGTGCTATCATGCCGCGCTCTAGCGGAGAGGTGGCAGAGTGGTCGATTGTACCTGACTCGAAATCAGGCGTACTGCAAGGTACCGAGGGTTCGAATCCCTCCCTCTCCGCCAAAGAAAAACATGAAACCCGCTCTGCGCAAGCCTCGGCGGGTTTTTTGTTGTCTGTGTCTTTAAGCAGGCTATCACGCGGCCTCCCAATGCAGGGTGCTGCGCTTGATCAATTGCCTCGGCGCTATCCCTTCATGACGTTGTTATGCTGATGCCCTCCAGGCAGCAATCGATCTACTCGAGACCTTCCTCTCATATAGATCTTGGGTATGCGCGACGCGTCCAGAAACGGCGCGGACTCTGTGGGCAGCTGCTTTGAGTCGGGCAATCCCGCCCTATCGCCTGTCGTTTTATATCGTTCGTTAGCCGCAAAACAAAAAAGCGCCCTGAGAGGCGCTTGGTTGCTTGGTTCTTGGCGGAAGGTCAGGGATTCGAACCCTGGAGTGCCTTGCGACACCGCCGGTTTTCCTTACCTGCTATAGCTTTCGCTACCAGACGTAGTCTGTTTGAGGTCTGGACTTTGCCTTCACCGTTGCAAAATTGCTTTAGGTGGGAGCCGTCAAGTCTCTACACGTTCCCGACTAGCGGGCTTCGCTCGGCGTTACCTCGGTTTTCACCAGGGGCTTCACCGACTTTGACTCCTTACAACTGCAACGTTTCCGAAGCAGTGCTCGATTTAACAAGACCGGTGCATTCAACCGCTCTGCCAACCTTCCGTGGCGCGAATTATATCCGACACTGCATCAGTCGCTAAGTGGCTATGTGTCGAAAGTTGAAAAAAGCTTGTTTCGATTTGGGTGCCGATGGATAAAGGGCGAAATGACGGACGGGTGACCATCCGTTCTTGATCGATCGGTGGCTTCAGCGAATGCAGTTCGAGGTGCTTTCAGGCAACGGTTCCATGCGGCCACAGGAAGGCATGGCCTTGTGTCAGTCTCGCCCCCTTTCTTCCGGGCGTGTCTTCCATGCTTACGGTGTGGCGTGGCAAGCGGCCCGGGTCGATCTCTGTGCGGATGTCGCGCAAGGGCACCAGCAATTGGTTGTTGCTCTTCCAGGTGGCGAGTAGTCGTTCAAATGCTTCGATGAACTTCATGCCTTCCAGTTCGGCACGCAGGGTGAAAACATGATCACCGGAGATGGCTCGGGATAGTTGGGCGATTCGGTCAACCGCTTGCTCGACCGAGTACTTGGGCTCGAGCACGAGGAGTTCATCGAGAGTCGGGAGCGTGGTCGGGATTTGCGGACAGGCGATGATCTCGCCATCGATTACGGGGATGAACGGGTGGCTGCCGCGGCAATCGCTGGCGTAGGAGAAACCGAGTCGTTGCGTCAGCCGCAATGCATGGCGATTCATTCTCCAACCGGCGGCGGCATGTACCCGGCGTATTCCGCCAAAGAGTTCTTCAAATCGGATGCACGCTTTGGCTATCTCGCCTTCGACCCAGGGGTTCTCGGCTTGCTGGATGCTCTCTTCCCAGCGAACGCGATTCCAGGCGTGAATGCCCACTTCAAAGCCGGCGCTTTCCGCCTGTCGAACGATATCTGCGCAGCGAATACCAATATTTGGGCTGGGAAGGAGGCGTCCGTAGAGGCGGGTGGTCAGATCGTAGTAGCGCGACAGCGATGTGGTCCGTGTTTCGCATCCGCTTTGGTCAGGGCCGAGGGAGAAGAAAAAGGTTGCACCCGCTTCATATCGCTGGAGGAGTTCGATCAGCGCGGGAACGCCGTGCAGGGTTCCCCGGTAAGTGTCGACGTCAATCTTGAGCGCGATACGTTTCATTGATCTGCTTGCTTTGTTGGATTTCTATGCCACAGGAAGATGCGGTCATCGCATCGCGCTGGTACTGTTGGTGTGCGCTCGTCGCGCTTCAGGAGAAAAGCAGGGCTGCCGCGACTTTTCGGCTCTCGCTGACCAGTACGTTGTAGGTGCGGCAGGCGGCCTTGATGTCCATCACCTCGATGCCTTTCTGCGCCTCGATGAGGGGCCGAAGCAGTTCGGTCGGTGGAAAGCGCAGCTGATCGCCTGTTGCGAG
>JAGNOM010000349.1 GCA_017990155.1 Propionivibrio sp.
CGATCGATGACACGGAAAAGACCAGGGCCAGTTGCAGCACGCTTTCCTGCAGACGGCGCTGGTCCTCGGCCAGGTAGGGTGCGAGCGACATGCTCAAGACGAGATGCCCGACCCGTTTGCCCTGGTATTCGACGGGTTCCTGACGCTGCAGAACGACAGCGCCCTTCTCGGCCGGACCCTGAACCTCGACGAAGGCGTGTCCGTTGGTCTCCTCGATGACGCTGATCGAGACGAAGCGGTCATCGCTGGCAATCGCCTGAACGACGGCCTCGGTGTTGCTGCGCGCGAGTTCCCAGAGCGGGGTTCTCAACGCCGCTGAAAGTACTTTGGCGTGCCGGCCGAGATCAGCCTCAAGCGCAGCACGCGCCCGCGTCTCGGCCCAAGTGCTTTGAATGACGAAGAACGCTACGCCGGGGATGATGAAGGCCAACACGACCGCGAGCAGAACGGCAAACTGCAGACTGTTGGCCGGCCAGCGGCGCCCCACGTTTGACCCGGCGCTTGGGCCAGCGCTTGCCCCACCATCGCGATCGTTTTCGGTGCATCCTGACTGGCTCATGAACCTCCCTCACCGCACTTCCCGGGACAGACGATTGGCGCCTGGCTGCGATCACCGAATCATGGCGCACGCATCGAGTCTTTTCAACATCGAAAGCGGATGACCGGCAAGCGGCGTGTCATTGCATTTTCGATGGCATGGTCGCAAAATCGGCCGCTTGCCTTTGCGCCAGCCGCCACACCCCGACCACCCCTCGCCCACTGACTATGACAGCCTTCCGACCCTGCAGCGCATCATGGCCATGACCTTCCCGCGGGGGCGCTCGCTCAAGACTCGCGTCACCCTGTTTACGCTGATCATTTTCCTGTGCAGCATCTGGTCGCTTGAGCTCTTCGTCAGTTTCCGGCTGCGCGGTGACATGCTGCGCCTGTTGAACAAGCAGCAGTTCGCGACCGTTTCCTTCATGGCTGCCGAAGCCGATCGCGAGCTTGAGCGCCTGCTCGCCGCACTCGGCCGCACCGCCAGCCAGATGAACATCGAAGTGCTCGCCAGCAATGCCGAGATCGAGCGCTTCCTCAAGGATCGCCCGGTCCTGCTCAACCAGTTCAACGGCGGTCTCATCGTCATCGGCGCGGATGGCATCGCCCGGGCCGAAGTCCCGGCCGCCGCGCGGCGTGTCGGCATCAACTACAACTTTCTCGAACCGGTCGGCAGCGCGCTCAACGAGGGCAAGGCGTCGATCAGTTCGCCGCGCTTCGACCACTCATTGCAGACACCGGTGTTCAGCATAACGGCGCCGATCCGCGACGAGCACGGTACTGTCGTTGGCGTGCTCGCCGGCATTGTCGACCTGAGCCGCCCAAACTTTCTCGACCAGATCACTGAACGCCGTTACGGCGAAAGCGGCTTCTATCTGCTGGAAGATCCGAAAACGCGGCGGATCGTCACCACGACGGGCCGGACGCGCCTGCTGGAAGCCCTGCCGCCGCCTGGCAGCGACGCCTTGAACGATCGCTTTATCGAGGGCTACGACGAAACCGGCGTCATGACCGACACCGCTGGCAAGACGGTTCTGGTTTCGGCGCGACGCGTACCGGCCGCCGACTGGTTCATCGTCGCCGCGCTGCCGGACGACGAGGCCTTTGCCCTGATTCGCGGCATGCAGGGCTACATGCTGCAGGCCGCACTGTTCCTGACCCTGATCGCCGGCGGACTGACCTGGTGGGTACTGCGCCGCGAGCTCGCGCCGATGCTCAGCGCGATCAAGACGCTGACCGCGCTGTCCGACACCAAACAGCCGCCGCAGCCCCTGCCCAACGCCAGTCACGACGAAATCGGCGACCTGATCGACGGCTTCAACCGCCTGCTCGAAACACTCAGCGAACGCGAGCACACGCTACAAACGACGCTGAATTTCCAGCAGGTGCTGATGGACGCCGTGCCTTCTCCGCTGTTCTACAAGAACGCTGCCGGCGTCTACATCGGCTGCAACAAGGCCTTCGAGCACTATCTTGGGCTGAGTCGCGAGCAGCTGATCGGCAAAACCGTCTATGACATCGCCCCGCCCGACCTCGCTACCCGTTACGACGCCGCCGACCACGAGCTACTCGCAAACCCCGGCGTGCAGACCTACGAGGCCTCGGTCGTCTATGCCGACGGCACTCGGCACAGCGTCATCTTCCACAAGGCGACCTTCTCCGGCGTAGACGGCCAGGTCGCCGGCCAGATCGGCGTGCTACTCGACATCACCGAGCGCAAGGTTGCCGAGGACAAGATCAAGTACCTTGCCTTTTACGATCACCTGACCGGCCTGCCCAACCGCCGCCTGTTCAACGACCGCCTGCAGCAGGCGATGGCTGCGAGCAAGCGCAACGGCCAGTACGGTGCACTGATGTTCCTCGACCTCGACAACTTCAAACCGCTCAATGACCGGCACGGCCACGCCGTCGGCGATCTGCTGCTGGCCGAAACGGCCAACCGGCTGAAAGCCAGCGTGCGCGAAATGGACACCGTCGCCCGTTTTGGTGGCGACGAGTTCGTCGTCATGCTCGCCGAGCTTGGCAAATCACCCGACGCATCGGCGAAGCAGGCCCGGCTCATCGGCGAAAAGATCCGCGCCGCGCTCTCGGAACCGTATCAGCTGACGGCGAAGAGCGAAGAGAAGGGCGACACGACGATCGTCCATCGGTGCACGGTGAGTATCGGCGCCGCGCTGTTTCTCGATCACGAAAGCAACCGCGGCGACATCCTCAAGCGCGCCGACACCGCGATGTACCAGGCCAAGACGGACGGCCGCAACCGCGTCGCGATTCACGAAATCGTTCCACACCGCACCGCCACTGACCCGGCCCGGGCCGACATCTGAGCGATCCTAGATTCCCGCCAGACAGACGTACTTCATTTCCAGGTAATCATCGAGTCCGTGGCGTGAGCCTTCGCGGCCCAGGCCGGACGACTTGACGCCGCCGAAGGGCGCAATCTCGGTCGAGATCATGCCGGTGTTGACGCCGACCATGCCGTATTCGAGCGCTTCGGAAACGCGGAAGACGCGAGCCATGTCGCGGGCGTAGAAGTACGAGGCAAGGCCGAACTCGGTATCGTTGGCCATGCGGATCGCCTCGGCTTCGTCCTTGAAGCGGAACAACGGCGCGACCGGTCCGAAGATTTCTTCGCGCGCCATGCGCATGTCTTGCGAAACATCGGCGACGATGGTCGGTTCGAAGAACGTCCCACCCAGCGCATGCGGCTTGCCACCACAGACGATGCGCGCGCCCTTGGCGGTCGCATCGGCGAGCAACGCCTCAACCTTGGCGACGGCCGCCTGGTCGATCAGCGGACCTTGCGTGACGCCGGCATCCACGCCGTTGCCGACCTTCAACG
>JAGNOM010000350.1 GCA_017990155.1 Propionivibrio sp.
GCGGTAGAGGTCGGCCAATTCGGCGGCACCATAGCGAGTAGCGTCCGTCAGGGTTGTGATCAAGTAATAGCTTGCTGACCGCATCCCCGGCACATTGATGGTGACCTTGATCTGGCGAAGAGTCAGGCAAACAGGGACAGACCACGTTTTCTGCCTATCAATTTTCACCCATTTCCGGGCTTCGCCAATCACCGCCATCGTCAGAACGGAGTCGTTGGCGAGGACGACTGGAATCAGCGACAGAATGTCAGACCGATAACGTGAAAGCCTTCACTTCTTCTCAGACGACAAGACGACGGAAAGTCGGCGCCAAAGACGAATCGTTGCCGCCTTGAATCCGACACCTGGTGTCGGTTTTTTTTACACAAACCAAGCAGTTCCTTAATAGTCAATTGTTCTAACTAACAAAAAGCAACTGGCACTAAATTTGCTTTTTGTGGCGAGCCGGAAATAACTTTATAAGGGAGTATTTATGAAACTAAAAGCTTGGATGATTGGAGCAGCCTTGGTTGCTGCAAGCGGAATGGCAAACGCCAATCTTGTCACGAACGGCGATTTTTCTGCTGGAGGGACCGGTTGGACACTTACGGGAAACACGGGTTTCAACAGCTACCCTGGTTTCTGGCGTAACGGCGCTGTAGATAGCTTTGGCTATATCAGCCAGGATGTTGCGACGGTTGCTGGAACCGTCTACGAATTCAGTTTCGATGTTCTCGGGACGGCTCTCGGTACCATCCAGGCCTATTTTGACGGCTTATTGGTCGGAACGTACAGCAACACGGCGGGCAGCTTTTCCTTCGACGTTACTGCCCCGGATACAGTCGCAACGATCACGTTTGGCAGCCGGAATGACCCGTCATTCAACGGCCTCGATAATGTGAGCCTGGAAGCGGCCGCCGTAGTTCCCGAACCCGCCAGCCTTGCCCTTTTGGGTCTAGGGCTCGCTGCTCTCGGATTCGTACGCCGCCGCAAGGCATGAGCTGCATCATCGCTCGATGAAGGAGCCCAGTCTCATCTACAGTGTCGTTCAGTGAGGTTTCGTTTGAGATACGGATACTCATAGCATTTGTGCTGGGCATAAGGACACGGGGGCATTTACGCCCCCGTTGTTTTTTGACGACGGCGAATTTAGGTAGTGCCAAATGGCGCCCAATCGGACCAGACCACGCCAATTCCCACCGCGACAAGGCCCGGCAAGGTGCCCTGCCCAGTATTTGAGCACGGGAGGTTTCTCCCGTCCGTTCATCGACCTACAGCGCTTGTTCAGCTCTTATCCACAGGTTTGTGTACTGATTTTGTGGAATCTCTCCAGGGTGGCGAACAGCAGCGTTATCGCGCATTTCGCCTGTAAGCCTTGAATCGTCACGCTTTGCGTGCGAGCCACTGCGGCGACGAAATCCGCGCTTCCCGAGCACGGTTTGACCGGCGCGACGCCGCCGAGGATACTGCGCGGTTTTTCGCAGCACTATCGGCTTGAAGCAAATGCGCACTATCAACAAAACACGAATCGATAACGAATCAGGGGAAAACACATGAACGAAGGAACATCGATACAAGGCAACGGAAACCTCCGACGAAAGTTGCGCACCCGACACCTGACGATGATCGCCATCGGTGGTTCGATCGGCACCGGCTTGTTCGTCGCGTCCGGCGCGTCGGTCTCGCAGGCCGGCCCGGGCGGTGCGCTTGCGGCCTATTCACTGATCGGCCTGATGGTCTACTTCCTGATGACGAGCCTCGGTGAAATGGCCGCGTACATGCCGGTCGCCGGCTCGTTCTCGACCTACGGCGCGCGCTTCGTCGATCCGGCGTTCGGCTTCGCCATCGGCTGGAACTATTGGTACAACTGGGCGGTGACGATCGCTGTCGAACTCGCGGCGGCGAGCATCGTGATGAAGTTCTGGCTACCCGACGTGCCCGGCGTGCTCTGGTCTGGCGTCTTCCTGGCGCTGATGTTCGCGCTCAACGCGATCTCGGTGAAGGGCTTCGGCGAAAGCGAATACTGGTTCGCGCTGATCAAGGTGGTCACCGTGATCGTCTTCATCATCACCGGCGTGTATATGATCTTCGGCCTGATGCACGGCCAGGAGGCGGTCGGCCTCAGCAACTTCACATCGGGTGACGCGCCCTTTGTCGGCGGGCTGCCGGCAATGATCGGCGTCGCCATGATCGCCGGTTTCTCCTTCCAGGGCACCGAGCTGATCGGCATCGCCGCCGGCGAATCCGAGAACCCGGCGACCAGCATCCCGCGCGCCGTCAAGCAGGTGTTCTGGCGCATCCTGTTGTTCTATGTGTTCGCCATTCTGGTCATCGGCCTGCTGATTCCTTACACCGACCCGAACCTGCTCAAGGGCCAGGTCACCGACATCGGCGTCAGCCCGTTCACCCTCGTCTTTCAGAACGCCGGCATCGCCTTCGCCGCCAGCGTGATGAACGCCGTCATCCTCACCGCCGTGCTCTCGGCCGGCAACTCAGGCATGTACGCCTCGACGCGCATGCTCTATTCGCTGGCCTGCGATGGCAAGGCGCCGAAGCTGTTCGCGCGCCTCTCGGCCAACGGCGTGCCGCTCAATGCGCTTTATGCGACGACGCTGGTCGGTGCCCTGTGCTTCTTCACGTCGGTCTTCGGCGATCAGACGGTTTACCTCTGGCTGCTCAATACCTCGGGCATGACCGGTTTCATCGCTTGGCTCGGCATCGCCGTCTGCCACTACCGCTTCCGCAAGGCCTATATTGCGCAGGGGCGTTCGCTCGCCGCCTTGCCCTACCGTGCCACGCTGTTCCCGTTTGGACCGCTGTTCGCTTTCGCGCTCTGTCTGGCGATCACGCTCGGCCAGAACTACCAGGCGTTCATGGCCGACGCGATCGACTGGTCGAGCGTCGCAGCCACCTACATCGGCATTCCGCTGTTTTTCGTCATCTGGCTTGGTTACCGGATGAAGTACGGCACACGCCTGCTCGCCTACGCTGAAATCGATCTGGACAGCGATCGCGACACCGGACGCACCGCCACCGTCATTGAGGACGAAGACGATCTCGACGAGGACGGCGGCCTGGTTCCGCAACCGGCGGAATAAGCCACGGCCTCACGGCCCTGCCCGGTTTTTGGGCAGGGCATGTTTCCCCTGCCCGTTCATCGACCTACGACACTTGTCCAGAGCTTATCCACAGCCTTGTGTACCGGTTCTGTGGAGTGTTTGGCGCAACGTCAGCAGCCCGTATGGTGCTTCATCAAAGAACAGAGACACGCGAACCGCTCAAGGCGCAGGCAGATCCCGGCCGCCGATGCGTTGTATCAACCAGTTCCAGCTCTCGCCAACATCGGCCCGTGAGCCCACGGCACGTGGCTTCATGTTTTGCAGA
>JAGNOM010000073.1 GCA_017990155.1 Propionivibrio sp.
GCTTCGCCTTGAAGAAGCGCGCCGGGTCGAAGTGGTGCAGACTCCCCTGCGCCGCAAAGCGCTTGTCGCCGCTCAAGGCCAGTCGACCTTTCGCCGACAGACGCGCGTCACCCGTCGCGAGTTGCAGACGGCCGACCTCGACCGCATCTGCCGTAAGGCTCGCTTGCGTCGTCACGGCGTATTTCGCATCGCGCAGATCGAGTTCGACGGTCTGACGGTCGCTGCCGAGCAGCGCGTGCAACGTGCCCGCCAATTGCGTCGGAACGAGGTCGCCGTGCAGGGCGTGTGCATCGATGCCGGACGCGGCGAGATCAAGGTCGATCATCCGACCGGCCAAGCTGCCCTGCCCCTTGAGTTTCCCGCCGCCTGTCAGCGCCAGTGTCAGACCGGGAAAAGTCAGCCGGCCTTGCTGCCAGTCGACCCCGCTCTGCAAGCTTTCGAGCGGGATGAGTTGGCGATCGAGCGTGCCTGCGCTTTGGTTGCTGACGCTGAGCCGGCCTTTCGCTGCGGATTCACCCGGTCCGGCGGGCTGGCTTTCCAGCACGACATCGACGTCGAGCGACGCCTGCGGCGCTCCGGCGATAAACACCGCGGGATCGAGGCCGGTGAAATGTGCGCCAAGCGATGCAACTGGCTGCGCGGCGAAGGGCGTCAGTACGGCACGCAAATCGCCGGATACCTTGGCGACGGCGACGATTCTTCCTTCGACCTGAATCTGCGCAAGCGGACCTGACCCGCGCAGTTCGAGCGTAAACGATTGGTCAAGCGCGCGCCCTTTCAAGCTTGCGTGCGCGTTGAGGCCATACGGAGCGCTCGCCGCCAGCGTCGCCTCGCCAGCGATTTCCAACTGTCCGAACTGCGCTTGAAGACGATCGATCGAGTACGTCTGCCCGTCGCTCTTCAGCTCGGCTTCGACGCCCTCGGCCAGAACCGTCGGGTCTTCGCCATGCTCTCCAAACAGCAGCTTGCCCAACGCCAGATGAGCGATGCGAACCGGCAATGGCAATTCCAGACTTTCCGGCAGCGTCGTCGCTTCGGAGCTTGGCGGTGCGTCAACGCGCAGACTGGCGGCTTCGATTCGCGTTATCTCCACTTGGCCGTGAAGGAGTCCACGCGGCGACCAATTGACTTGCAACTGCTGCAATTCCACTTCCTGCGAGGCATCAAGCCAACGGACCGATTGCGCGTGCCAGTCGCCGAGCAATCGCCCGACCGGCGCTTCGATCAGCAGGCGGCTGTCGGTGAGTCGGGTCAGGCCGGCACAGAGCAGCCGAAACCCGCCCTCGCTCCCCACCAGCCAGCCCAACGCTAGCAGCGGGATCGCGAGCACCGCCACGGCGATTCGCCAACGGCGGGACTTGGAGGACGGCTTCGGGGATGTCTCGTCGTTCATGTTCGGAAAACTCAGAACGGTACGGCCAGCGAGAAGTGCAGGCGTAATTCCTTCTCGCGCTGGCCCCAGGCCAGATCAATAGCCAAAGGTCCAGCCGGACTCTTCCAGCGGGCGCCGAAGCCGTAGCCTGGCGCCAGTTTGAATACGTCGCGGTCGTCACCCGCCTGGCCGGCGTCGACGAAAACGGCGGTACCCCAACTCGCGTCGATCCAGTGCGTGTACTCGGCGCTCAGCGTGAGCAGGTAGCGCCCACCTAGTGTGGCCGATCCCTCATTCACGCCGAGGCTTTGATAGGCGTAGCCACGAACCGAATTGCTGCCGCCGGCCCGGAAAAGATAGTCCTGCGGGATGCCTTCGCGCGAAGTCGCCGCCGTGACGCCGATTTCGCCGCGCAGCAGCAGGCTGTCCGATTTGCCGAGCGGAATACCCTGGCTGTAACGGAAATAGGTGCGCAGAAAGTTCTGATCCGAGAGCAGCGCCTTCGCGGCCCCGCCGAGTTGCAGCTGGGCGACGATCCCCTCGGCGGGGTCAAGCGGATCGTCGGCAGATCGCCAGATCCAACCGGCGAGTGCGGTAAGTGCCTGATTGGTTGTTTCCGGTACGCCCTCCGTCTTCTGCCATTCGTACTGCCAATTGAGGCCAAGACGCTGCTCGATACTGCCCCGCGTTTGCGCGCGCGAGGCGGCGAACGCCACGCGTTCCAGCGCCAGGCCCTCGATATCCGACGTCTCGACAAAGGTGCCAAAGCTGTCGCGTTGCTGCTTCTCGCGATCAGGTGGAAGGAAGATGTCAGCATAGGCGGTCTGCCGCCGCTGCTCGATACGCGCTCCGGTGCTGAGCTCCCAGGCGCGGCCGGCGAAATCCGCATTGGTAAAATTGCCTTCGACACGAGCGCCGGTGTTGGAGCTGTACCCCGCGCCAAATGAGACGCCGAACGGTGCGCGCTCACGCAGGCGGATAAGCACCGGAACCTGTAGCTCGCCGCTGCCCGAACTTTCAGTCTCATCATCGGCTCGTATCGCCTCGCTATCCAGGTCGACGCTGACTGACGAGAAATACGGGGTGTTCTGCAACGCAGACTGTGCGGCCAACAGATCCTCTTGCCTGAAGATCGCGCCGTGCTTCAGCACCTTGCTATAGCGCTCGACGAGCGACGGCTGATACCGCTGCAAGCCGAGAATCCGGATCTCGCCATAGCGGTAGCGGGGACCGGCGTCGTAGACCAGCGTCAAATCAACCCGCGACGCTTCGACATCGACATCCGCGACGCTCGACAGCAAGCGTGCGCGCGCATGATCGACGGACATCAGCTCACGCAACAGGCCGTTCTTCGCATCATCCCAGGCCGACTGCCTGAAAGGCGCTTGCGCCGGCAACCCCCACGCAACGATCAAGCGCTTGCGATGTTCGGCATCAATCGCGCCACGGATCTCAATGTTGACGTCGCCGATA
The DNA here is from genome assembly GCA_017990155.1 of Propionivibrio sp. GTDB lineage: Bacteria > Pseudomonadota > Gammaproteobacteria > Burkholderiales > Rhodocyclaceae > Propionivibrio. The sequence goes on from JAGNOM010000073.1 coordinate 2,846, forward strand.
CGCGCTCGCGGACCGGTTTCAATCCGGATCACCAGACCATCGGCCTCGGTACGCAACTCGACCTGCGGCGAGAAGTAGCCTTCGGTCGCCAGCAGTTCACCGGCCTCCTTGCGCAACCGTCGTTCGAGCGCGAGACGGGTGGTCGCATCTGGCGTCGTGCCGTCAAATTCGGCCAACGAAAGATGAGTGCGCAGCAGATCGTGGACCGTTTCCGGCGCGACCAGCCGTGGAACCGCGCCGGCAGCCGAAGACAGCCAACAGACGATCAGACCACAGCAAAGGCGCCGCACATGCGTGCTGAACGGACAACGTGGAGAAATTTGCCTGGCGACTGCCACACTATGGCGTCTTGAGATTGTCCGCCGCCGCGCTTCCACCGCCGCCGAGCAAGCTGCGCAAGCCGACGTACGGCTTCGGCTCGACCGACGGTTCGGCGCTAGCGGCCGGCGACAGTTCCTGAACACGAGCAACGAGGTTCGCTTCGCTGCTCTGAAGCTCGCCCACCTTGCGCTCGAGATCGACGATCTGGCGGCGCATTCTCGTCACCTCCCACTGCCGCCGAATGACCGTCGGCGATGAAACGAGCCCGGCAATTAGCGCCCCGACACCCAGCGTCAACAACAGCACCAGTGCCTGCGACCCCTCGAATTGCCAGACGGCGAAGGTCACAATGATGGCGACGTTGTTCTGCAACGCAAACACAACGGCGCCGATGGCAAATACGATACCTAGAATCAACATGAGTTGCATTTTGGACCCCTGGCCACGCGCCGTGGCATCTGCTGTAAAGGGAATCCATGCTACCAGTTAGCACAAATTTCCGGGTAAATGACAGAATACGTAATTCGCCTAAAGATGACCTATCGCCTACGCAAAGGGCCGATTTAGCTTTCAAATCATCTGATCGAATCGATCAGTTTCAAACGCGGCGATCCAATTCAAGCGACGCTCTTCCTCGGAGAAAAACACCATGGGCATTCTTGACTGGTTCAGAAACCGACCGGGACAGTTCAATCTGGACAACGACTCGGATGAAGCAGTTCGGTGGGCTATTGATCGGGCAATCACGCTGACCAATCCCCGCCTGAAACTGATTCCCGAGTGCGAAAAACGCTTGTCTCCGGCGGTCGAGAACACGATCAACTACCTGCGCGCAAAGGCGACAACATTGCCGGAGATGCACACGCTCTCGGCAAAGGCCTGGGCGTCAGATCCCGCATTGCGCGCCTTCTTCGTCGCGCCATCCGACATTCCAGCTGTACTTGGCCGTTCCGAGAACCTGCGAACCCTGTTCGAGAAGTTTCCGGACCTCGACGAGGCCTGCGTTGTCCTCGGCATGGCGTTCAAGGAACAACGCGTCTTCGGAATGGCATTGCAGGGCGAAATGGTTCAGCGCGACGTTGCCCAGACAAACGTGAGCTTTTCCGATCATCGCGCACGCATCTGCGGTCGCGATGAAAGCAGGCTTCGTCGTTTGATCGGTGCCGAAGTTTTCGAATACCTCGTCGCGCACGCCCTGGCCGAGATCGGCGAAGAACGAAGTGAACGGCGCGAGCTGCAGGAAAATCGATCGCTGATCCGCTCCCGCTTGCGCTTGCTCCAGCAGCACGGACCGGGTCTTGGATCGATGTTTGGCGAAGCGCCGGCAGCCAAGTGCGAGCAGGAGAGGCTGGCGGCGGAACTGATGGAGAACGAAAGGCAGCTGGAAACAGTGGGCGGCAGCGACTCGATCCTCGAGACCGAACTCGAATCCCTGATAGCCGTACTCAACAACCCACAAGGCCATCTCCGCTTCGAACCGAAGACGCTACGACTTGATTCGATGAATACGGTACTTGACGAGCGCGTTTCCGATCCAGAACGCACCGTTGAATTTTCAATCGCCGAGCTAAACGGAACGCCACCGCTTTCCCGCGCGTTCGTTCTGGCGCGCGTTGCACGAAGCGAGCTGCCGCCGCCGCAAACGATCAATTTCAAAGACGCGGCGCGCTTCCTTTAGGCTAGACGGCACCGTAGATCGCCCACCATTTTTGCGGCAAAACATACCAAGCAATGTTCAAAAAAAGGCCGACATTTCTGCCGGCCCATTTTTCTATCTAGATTCGGCGCAAAACTGACGCCGATGCAGAATTCTTTTGAATACTAGCCTTCGATACGCATTCCGTAGAAGCTGCGATACACGAAGAACAGATTCAAGGCAAAGAACACCGCTGCCAATGTCATCGTAAGACCTTGCTGACCTTGGGCAACAAGACCAACAGCCATTTCGACTGCGAGCAGACCGAAGAGCGTCGTGAACTTGATGATCGGGTTCATGGCCACCGACGACGTGTCCTTGAACGGATCGCCGACCGTATCTCCAACAATCGAAGCATCGTGCAACGGGGTACCCTTGGCTCGCAGCTCGGTTTCGACGATCTTCTTGGCGTTGTCCCATGCACCACCCGCATTGGCCATGAAGACGGCCTGATACAAGCCAACAATCGCCAACGAAATCAGATAGCCGATGAAGAAGAACGGCTCGATGAACGCACAAGCCAGCGTACCAAAGAACACCGCCATGAAGATGTTGAGCATGCCCTTCTGTGCATACTGCGTACAGATGGCCACCACGCGTTTGCTGTCTGCAACGTTAGCCTTGGTCGCACCTTCGTCAAGTTTCATGTTGTTCTTGATGAACTCAACAGCGCGATAAGCACCCGTCGAAACGGCCTGGGTTGAAGCGCCCGAGAACCAGAAAATCGTGGCACCGCCGGAGATCAGACCGAGGAGGAACGGAGGATGCAACATCGACAAATGACTGACGTTATCAACCAGGCCATTGGTCAGCAGCATGATGATCGAGAACACCATTGTTGCGGCACCGACAACAGCCGTACCAATCAGCACGGGCTTCGCGGTCGCCTTGAAAGTGTTACCTGCGCCGTCGTTTTCTTCCAGAAGTTCTTTGGCCTTCTCGAAGTTAGCTTTCATCCCGAAAGAATCCTTGAGCTCCTTTTCGATGCCGGGAATCTGCTCGATCATTGAAAGCTCATAAACCGACTGGGCGTTATCAGTCACCGGGCCGTAGCTATCGACCGCGATCGTCACCGGGCCCATCCCCAGGAAGCCGAAAGCGACCAGACCAAACGAGAACACGGCGGCCATGATGCCGGCCTTGGCGGCGTCCGGGTTGATCACAAGCGCCAACTCGCCCTGCGACACAAGGTAAGCGCCGGTCATCAATGCAACAATAACAAGCCCCATCCAGAACGCAGAGAAGTTACCTGCTGTCAAACCGGCCAGAATATTCAGGCTCGCCCCACCTTCACGTGACGCGGTAACCACTTCCCGAACATGGCGTGAGTTGGTCGAAGTAAAGACCTTCACAACCTCCGGAATGATCGCACCGGCAAGCGTACCGAAGGTGATGATCACCGACAGCTGCCACCAGAGATTGGAATAGACCGTTCCACCAATCGTAATGTTACCGATCAGCATTTTGGACACGATGAACGTCAAAATCAGCGAAACGATCGACGTCACCCAGACCAAGGAGGTCAATGGCGCTTCGAAATCAAAACGATCGGAATTACCGTACTTGCCCTTCATGACCATTTCGTTGCCGATGTACGAAACACCGGAAGCGACGATCATCATGACGCGCATCACAAAGATCCACACCAGCAACTGGACCTGAACGGCCGCGTCTGGAATAGCCAACAGGATGAAGCTGATCAAAGCAACGCCCGTAACGCCGTAGGTTTCAAAACCGTCAGCTGTCGGACCAACCGAATCGCCCGCATTGTCGCCCGTACAATCGGCGATCACGCCCGGGTTACGTGGATCATCTTCCTTGACCTTGAAAACGATCTTCATCAGGTCGGAACCGATGTCGGCAATCTTGGTGAAGATGCCGCCCGCGATACGCAATGCAGACGCGCCCAGCGATTCACCAATGGCGAAGCCGATGAAGCACTTTCCAGCCAGTTCCGGCGAAACGAACAACAGGATGCCAAGCATCATCAGAAGTTCGGTAGAAATCAGCATCATGCCTACCGAAATACCCGACTTCATCGGGATTGAATAGACCGGGTAAGCCTTGCCTTCAATCGAAGCAAAAGCTGCACGACTGTTAGCCAGCGTGTTGATCCGGATTCCAAACCAGGCCACGCCGAATGAACCGGCGATACCGATCAGCGAAAACACCAGGATCAGTGCGACTTCCGAAGCCGCCATGTGCTGAACCCAGCCAAAGTAGGCCACGATAATGATGCCGATGAACACTTCAAGGATAAGTATGAATTTGCCTTGCGTCAGCATGTACGTCTTGCACGTCTCGTAGATCAACTCGCTGACTTCCGCCATGGAGCGATGCACCGGCATTGATTTGATCTGGGCATAGACAACTGCACCGAAGGCCAATCCGGCGATACATATAATCAAGCCATACGCCAACAATTGCCATCCGGTCATGCCGCCGACAAAACTGGCTAGCGCAACATCGTTCAGGTTAGGAAGAACTAAATTAGCTTCAGAACTGGCATGAGAGAGTTGCGCTGCCGAACCAAGCAGCAAGCCAAGAATGAGGCGGTTCAGTTTCAATATCATGACTTTCCTTTTTGGTGTATCCGGGGGTAAGGCCGGTGACAAATGGTAGGAGGAGTTGAAACGTCGAGGTACCAGCCAAGCATTTTTTTCGCGCCTTGGCCTACGATAAGTCTACACCCAAGGGGTAGTTGACACAATCAAAGGGGAACTAAAACGACGTTCCACTGTCGCGCCCGCAACGTTCCAGGCAGCCATTCAGCACAAAAGTCCGGACAAGCAAGGAATGAGCGGACTTTATGGACCGGCCAAATCAACGCATCAAAGCGCTGTCGCCACCACCAAAAATTTTCATCACGATGGATTGACTGACTTCTGCCCCCAAGCGCTTTGCGAAACGTTCGGCGATGTTTTCCTTGACCGAGTAATCCAGAACTTTTTCGACCTTGATCAAGTCCCTGGCGACCGAATCAACCGTCCCATAGCCGTCAGCCAATCCCATCTCAACGCTTTGACTACCGGTCCACATCAACCCCGAGAACATTTCCGGGGTCTCTTTCAAGCGCTTGCCACGTCCTTGACGGACGACATCAATGAATTGCTTATGAATCTCGTGCAACAACAGCTGCGCATGCTCTTTCTGGTTCTCGTCTTGAGGCGAAAATGGATCAAGAAAGCCCTTGTTGTCCCCGGCGGTTAACAGCCTTCGCTCCACGCCAAGCCTTTCCATGGTTCCCGTAAACCCAAAGCCATCCATCAAAACTCCAATCGACCCGAGCACACTCGCCTTGTCGACAAGAATCTTGTCAGCCGCCGAAGCAATGTAGTACCCGCCGGACGCGCACAAATCCTCGACCACTACGTAAAGAGGGATTGCACTGTGCTTGGCACGCAAACGGCGAATCTCATCGTAGACAATCCCTGACTGGACGGGGCTTCCCCCGGGACTGTTGATTCTCAGAATTACGCCGGCCGTTCTTTTGTCTTCAAAAGCAGACTGGAGTGCTCCATTGATCTTTTCAGCACTTGCGTCGCCTGTGGCGTTGATCACACCACGCACGTTGATTAGTGCCGTGTGCTTGCCATCCGCAAGTTTTTCCGACCCACCACCCCAATCAACAACAAGAACGAGCGCTGTAACCAAGTAGGCCAAAATCGCCAGCTTGAAGAATATTCCCCAGCGTCGCTTGGCTCTCTGTTCCTTGATTGAGGCAAAAGCGATCTTCTCCAAGAGTCTTCGTTCCCAATTCGGACTTGTATCAGGTGTATCCAAAGCGATATTCCAGGTAAGAGATCAAGAAAAGCTTACGCCAGCGTGCATCGCGTAATCGAAGTATATCTTGGAAAACAAAGTCCCCAATTGCCGCTCGGCACTAGGCGTGCATGTTCAACCAATGCGCCAGCTCTTTTACCGATTGCAGTCGAGCAAGTGGATTCATCGCATCCAACGCCTCCGCGGAATGCGCACCATAGTCAACGGCAATAGCTGACACCCCCGCGTTTATTGCCATCTGCAAATCGTGCGTTGTGTCACCGATCATCAATGCGCGATCCGGAGCTACCGCGAATTCGGACAGGAGCTCTTCCAGCATCTGCGGATGCGGTTTTGAGTGACACTCGTCGGCACAGCGTGTCGCCAAGAAAAAATCCTTCAGCCCACAACGCTCTATCGCGCGGTTTAGTCCGATGCGACTCTTACCGGTAGCAATACCGAGAACGAACCCATTGCCATGAAGATCGGATATCAATTCAGCAACGCCATCAAAGAGATCAAGTTCGTGGTCTCGAGAGAGATAGTGGCAACGATAACGCTCGATCATTTGGGGGAATCGATCCGCTGACAACGCCGGCACCGAATACCGCAAGGCATCAGCCAACCCAAGACCGATGACGTGCGATGCGCGCTCGTCGGAAGGCTCAGGCAGCCCAAGATCGCGGCACGCGGCCTGAATTGATGCGACGATGGCCGCGGTCGAATCGAGGAGCGTCCCGTCCCAGTCAAACACGAGAAGATCAAAGCTCTTGCCCATAGTCCTGCGGTTCGATACTTGAGAGGTGGCGAATGAACCCATCCAGACTCTTGGGTAATGGCGCTTCCATGTGCATCATTTCCCCACTTAACGGGTGCGACAACTGCATCTTCCACGCGTGCAAAAACATGCGCTTAAGTCCGGCTTTCTGTACTTCTCGGTTGAAAGCGAAATCACCGTACTTTTCATCCCCTGCGATCGGGAATCCGAGGTGCGCCAGATGCACCCGAATCTGATGCGTACGCCCTGTTCTAAGTTCCGCTTCAAGCAGACTGAAGTTCTTCCAACGCGCCCGAAGCCTGAAGACGGTATGTGACGCCTTGCCCTCGTCCGCGACACGAACCCGACGCTCTCCCGAATCAAGCAGATATTTGTACAAAGGGAGCTTTACATGCCGCACCTGATCCATCCAGCGCCCCTTGACCAATACCAGATAGCGCTTGTCGGTTGACCGGCCGCCGCTTCCGATGGCGCCTTCCCGAAACATATCGTGCAAGACTGTCAGAGCACTTCGCTTTTTGCCAACCAGAAGTATTCCCGACGTTTCGCGATCCAATCGGTGGGCCAATTCAAGAAACCGCGACTGCGGACGCTGCCGGCGCAACGCTTCGATCACGCCAAAGCTGACGCCACTCCCGCCATGCACCGCGATCCCGGCCGGCTTATCGACAACCAGCAACG
>JAGNOM010000074.1 GCA_017990155.1 Propionivibrio sp.
GTATCGTCATCCCCGATGCTGCCGCCGAAAAGCCCGATCAAGGCCAGGTTTTGGCTGTTGGCCCAGGCAAGCGTGACGAGAATGGCAAGCATGTAACCCTGGACGTCAAGGTGGGTGACCGTGTGCTTTTCGGCAAGTACGCCGGCCAGACCGTCAAAGTCGAAGGCGAGGAAGTCCTCGTCATGCGCGAAGAAGACATCATGGGTGTCGTCGAAGCCTGAGCGTAGCCGCCGGCAGAAACGAACCCGATTCACATCACTAAAGAATTATCAGGAGTATTTCAATGGCAGCTAAAGACGTTAAGTTTGGCGATTCCGCTCGCGCCCGTATGGTTGAGGGTGTCAATATCCTGGCCGATGCGGTCAAGGTCACCCTCGGTCCGAAGGGCCGCAATGTTGTTCTCGAGCGCTCCTACGGCGCCCCGACGGTGACCAAGGACGGCGTTTCCGTCGCCAAGGAAATCGAGCTGAAAGACAAGTTCGCCAACATGGGCGCGCAAATGGTCAAGGAAGTTGCTTCCAAGACCTCCGACATCGCTGGTGACGGCACCACGACCGCGACCGTTCTGGCTCAATCGATCGTCCGCGAAGGCATGAAGTTCGTTGCCGCCGGCATGAACCCGATGGATCTGAAGCGCGGCATCGACAAGGCCGTCATCGCGACCATCGATGAACTGAAGAAGATCTCCAAGCCGTGCACGACCAACAAGGAAATCGCGCAAGTCGGTTCGATCTCGGCCAATGCTGACACCAATATCGGTGACATCATCGCCAAGGCCATGGAAAAGGTCGGCAAGGAAGGCGTCATTACCGTTGAAGACGGCAAGTCGCTGGACAACGAACTCGACGTCGTTGAAGGTATGCAGTTCGACCGTGGCTACCTCTCGCCCTACTTCATCAACAATCCGGACAAGCAGATTGCTATCCTGGACAACCCGTATGTCCTGCTCTTCGACAAGAAGATCAGCAACATCCGTGACCTGCTGCCCGTGCTCGAGCAAGTCGCCAAGGCTGGCCGTCCGCTGCTGATCATCGCTGAAGACGTCGATGGCGAAGCGCTGGCTACCCTGGTGGTCAACAACATCCGTGGCATCCTGAAGACCTGTGCCGTCAAGGCGCCGGGCTTCGGCGACCGCCGTAAGGCCATGCTCGAAGACATCGCCATCCTGACCGGTGGCCAGGTCATCGCTGAAGAAGTCGGCCTGACGCTCGAAAAAGCGACGCTGGCCGAACTCGGTCAAGCCAAGCGCATCGAAGTGGCCAAGGAAAACACCACGCTCATCGACGGTGCCGGCGTTGCCGCCAACATCGAAGCGCGCGTAAAGCAGATCCGTGCCCAGATCGAAGAAGCAACCTCCGATTACGACAAGGAAAAGCTGCAAGAGCGCGTGGCCAAGCTGGCCGGCGGTGTTGCGCTGATCAAGGTTGGTGCAGCTACCGAAGTCGAAATGAAGGAAAAGAAGGCGCGCGTTGAAGACGCACTGCACGCGACCCGTGCCGCTGTCGAAGAAGGTATCGTTGCTGGCGGTGGCGTGGCACTGCTGCGCGCCCGTGCGGCGATCTCCGGCCTCAAGGGCGACAACGTCGATCAGGAAGCCGGTATCAAGATCGTTCTGCGTGCCATCGAACAGCCGCTGCGCGAAATCGTCGCCAACGCCGGTGATGAGCCGTCCGTCGTTATCAATTCCGTGGTCAACGGCAAGGGCAACTACGGTTACAACGCCGCGACCGGCGAGTATGGCGACATGGTCGAAATGGGCGTTCTCGATCCGACCAAGGTAACCCGCACCGCACTGCAAAACGCGGCCTCGATCGCTGGTCTGATGCTGACCACCGACTGCATGGTCGCCGAACTGGCCGAAGACAAGCCGGCTGGCGGCATGCCAGGCGGTATGGGCGGCATGGGTGGTATGGGCGGCATGGACATGGGCATGTAATCAGGCAGCGTTTCATGTCTGTCTGAGCGATTCTGCTCATTGGTCCCGCAAGGAGAAATTCTTGCGGGGCTTTTCTTTTGAGCGCCCGGCGTGACGTTCCGCGCCGGGTTTCTAGCCGACGATCTGCAGAATCCGGTCAAACCCCGCGTCTTCGCGGGCGTCGCCGACGATGCCGACGAGCAGGTGTTCGCGCGTGATCGGGTTGTAGCGCAACTCGGGCAGCAGACGGAAGGCTTCGATCTGGCCGGACGATTTCACATGCGTGCGGACGCCGGTGCATTCCATGACGTCGTCGCCGATGCGGATATGGTCTTCGTCGGCCGGGCTGATCGGAACATCCTGGGCAATGACGGCGCGAATGTCGGCTTCCAGTTTTCTGAGGTCGATCCCGGGCGGTTCGGAAAAGCCGATAACGAAGCCGTGCTTGACGTCGGAATGCAGCGTCGGGATCGGGTAACCGTATTGCTTGGAGAGGATCAGGCTGGCGATGTCCTCGGCCGAGTGCGCCATCTGGCGGTACTTGACGGTGCGATAGACGATGTCCTTGATCGCGTCCGGGTTCGGGCCGAAGACGTTGGGCCGGGCGACGACGACTTCCTCGCCGACCCCAAGAATGATCTGGGCGTTGAACTTGAGGTGCGGGTAGAGCAGGTCGAAGTGCTCGACGACGACGCGCCGGCGGTGGCGGATGGCTTCCGAGACGACGTCGGCGATTTCCCAAAGCTGGTGGAAGGCTTGCTCGTAGCGCACGTCGATGTGGTAGGTGTGCGGACCGAAGCGGTCGGCCTCGCTGAAGTCGAAGATCGGCGCGGTGCGCAGGTTGATGCCTTCGTCGTCGTTGGTCAGCTCAAGGCCGGGGAAAATGCCGCGAATCAGCGTCGACTTGCCCGCGCCTTCGGCGCCGATGATGCCGACCAGCAGATCGGTCGGAAACAGGTGCCGCTCGGCGATCTCACGACCAAGCTTGTACAGGCGCATCCGACCACGCGGCGCGTAATACACCGCGAAGATCAGTGTTTCGTGCATCACGACCATCGCGGTTCGCCTCCCGTTTGGCTAAAGATCAAACTCCATCCCCAGCAACGGCGCATGCTGCTGTGCGCCGTAGACGTCCGAGTCGCCCGGTGCGCCGGAGACGATGCGGCGCGGCATGACGACTTTGACGGCGTTGGCGGGTTCGAACCAGACGATGTTGCGGATTTCGCCGAGTTCAACGCCATACACCGCTGCGATGCGTTCGGGCGAGAACTGGCCGCTGGCGCGCAGTGCGTCGAAGAGTTCGCGGTTCTTGAGCATGATGTCGAGAACGAGTTCGTATGGTCCGGAATTCTTTGAACGTACGACGCGGGCGATGTCGAGAATTTTCTTCATGATGATCTCCTTGCGGCTCGGTTATGGAACCGCTGATTCCGTTTGAGTCCGTCATTCCGGCGAAAGCCGGAATCCAGGAAACTCAACGAACTGGACCCCGGCGTTCGCCGGGGTGACGACAGTGCTAGAGGTTCCTTACGCACCTACCTGTTCCATGCGGAACGGGAAGGCGGTGTGCTGGTCGATGGGCATCAGGTGATAGAGCGAGAATTCGAAGACCGTTCCTGCCTGCACATCCGACGGCGAGAACGGGAAGGCGAGGTTGCCTGCGGTCGCCACGCGGCCTGGATAGCCATAGTGCAGCAGCGTCGAGCGCGTCAGCGAGCAGACCGTGTTGGCTTGCTCCTGCGAGTCTGCCAGTACCTCGATGACGATGCCGAGTTCGTGCGCGGTCGTGTTCTTGAGCGGTTCGAGCCCACCCATCACGCCGTTCTTGCCGTAGATGTGGAAGAAAACCTGCGCTTTCGCCGCGTCGCCCAGAATCAGCGCGACGCGTGCCTTGACCGCGTCGATGATCGAATCGATCGTCGAAATCATGATCGGGTCGCGCGTGCCGGCGATCGAAATCGTGCGGTAGCCGACAGGCGCCGAGCCTTCGAGCTTGACCTTGTACGGCGTATGCACATGCTTTGAGCCGCGCACTTCGACCGTGCCGTCGCCGAGTTCGGTGAAGGTGCATGCGGTCAGGTCGAGCACGCCGCCCGGTCCCGGCAGATGGTAGGGGTCGGACTTTTCGTAGAGCGTGTGCGCTGCAGCCGACTCGGCGGTGAACTTGCGCTCGTCCGAGAGCGCCTTGAGCACGAACGAATCGTCGCGCAGGATGCCCATCGCACAGTCCGAGCCGGAACCGGGTGAAGCGGCAATCGCGGCGCATTCGAGGATCTTGCCGCAGTGCAGCGCCAGACCTTCGTCGTAACCCCTCATGATCGGCAGCGCGGCAAAGCACGCCGGATCGTACGCGCGGCCGCCGAGGACGACTTGTGCGCCGGCTTCCAGTGCGCGGATGAAGGGCTCGACGCCGGCCTGGGCGACGATGTAGGGGCTGGCGTCGATGGCGGCGTGTGTCAGTGGCGGCACGAGGTCGAGCGGTTCGATGTCTCCAGCGTCGAGCGCGGTGTGGATCGTCGCCTTGTCGACGTCGGTCGGAATCACGGCCAACTTGAAGCTGAGTCCTTCTTCCTGAGCGATTTCGAGAACGATCTGGCGGCACCATTCGAGGTGGGGCGCGGCGCCCGATCCGCCGGCCGTACCGATGACGACCGGGATGCCGGCTTTCACGCCGTGTGTGATCATGTAGCGCAGGTCGCGCTTGACGCCAGTGCGGTCGGTGAATGCCTTGCCGGCACCGAGGTAGTATGGGCCGGGATCGGTCGAGCCGCCATCAACGGCGATCAGGTCGGGCTTTTCCGCCATGCCGCGCAGGAAGCTCGCTTCCGGGAAGCCGTACCCGAGGATGGCAGTGGGGGAAAGGATTTTGAAGTCGGGTTTCATGATCAGGCTTTCCTTGCCTTGAGCCGCGCCAGCGTGCGGTGCATTTCGTTATAGACAATGTTCATGCCTTCGTCGAAGCCCATGCCGGGTTTGACGAGCATGCGCATCGGCCGGGCGGCGAGCGCCAGATGGACGCAGGTACGGGCGGAGACGTCGGTCTCGTTGCAGGTGCCTCCTTGGTACGCCTCCATGCCGTTGCTGTTGCAGTAGAGCACCGCCTCGACGATGTTGTGGATGCCGCCGAGGTCCGGCGTCTTGATCTGGGCCATGTGGCAGCAGCGCGCGTCGGTGAAATCGACGACATCTTCAAAGGTGTTGCACCACTCGTCGGCGACCAGCTTGATCGGCGAGCCGAGTTCTTGCAGGCGGCGGGTGATCTTGCCCAGTTCTTCGATCTGCGCCTCCTTGCTGCCAGCGTCGACCGGGCCTTCGATGTAGAGGTCGAGCGAGCCAGCGGCTTTCTCCAGGCCGGCGATGTAGTCGGCGACGCGGTTGGCGTCCTGGTCGAAAATCAGGCCGATGGTGCCATAGACGTCTATATGCAGGCATGGCCGGTAGTCCGGTCGGGTGCGCAGCTTCTCGACGCGGGCAACGAGCCAGCGGATGTACTCCTCCAGCTTTTCACCCTTGTAACCCAGTTTGTCCGGCACGTTGTTAATGAGACCATGCGGTAGTGCATCGACGTCCTTGAGCAACATCTTGTCGACGGCCGAATAGCGGTCGTCGCCGCTCTGCCCGAACAGCGGCACTGGCTCGGCAATGAGCGGCAGATGGTATTCGTCGAGGATGACTTCGGCCTTGGTGATCTGCCGCGAGAGCGCGGTGGCGTCGAGCAGCGCCTGCGTCAGTCCGTAACGGATGGCGGTGTGCAGTCGCTTGCCGTCGATTTCGAGCGTATCAAAGTAGCGCGCGTTGTCGAGGAAGGTGTCGACCGCGCGGCCTTCGAGCAGCGGCTTGAGGTGCTGTTCGAGGAAGGGGACGAAGCTCTTGCCGAGGAACAGCGGATCGCGGCCGCCGGCGCCTGAGTACTGTACGGCGGCGCAATCACCGACGGCGACCGAACCGTTCTCCAGCACCAGCAACACCGAGACGCATTCGCCTGCCTGGCGGATCTCGTGGAAGCCTTCGGTGACGGCGTTGCCGACATAGACGAATCCGTCCTGTCCGGCGCCGTTCTTGATCGCTTTCTGGTCGTCGAAATAGAAGGCGGAATAGCCCGCGACGAAATGGGCCTGGGTGATTCTCATCGTGGTCTCCCGATCAATTTACTCTTGGAAATGGCGTAGATGTCATCGACGACCATCTGGAATGCGGGGGCGCGGTTCTCGGCCTTGGCGCGTTCGGCGATCTTCTCGCTGTGGTAGGCCAGCACGTCGTCCGGCAGCGGAACTCGCCCGGCTTCGAAGATGCGCACGGCGCCTTCGTTGTCGCGCACAGGCAGCAGCTTGCCGGCGTTGCAGGTGGCCGGTGCGAACGGTACATCGAGCACGCCAGCCTCGAAGGCGCGCACTGCGCCGACTACCACGTCGCCGTCGCCGAGTTCGAAGACCTTGGCGAGCACCGCACGCACCTCGCGCTTGATCAGCTCGACTTCGCGTTCGACAATCGGGCTCTGCGGGAAAACCTGTTCGCGCACCATGTTGAGCATCTGCGCCGTCGCGTCGAGCCCCTGCTTGTTGGCTTCCTTGGTCGGGATGCCGCTCGCTTCGTGCGGTGTCTTGACGATGACCTTGGTCGCGCCAGCGAGCGCGGCGATGGCGCTGCCCCAGCCGATCACGGCGAAAGCCATCGCTTCGTTCTCCGGGAAGCCGCCCATCCACTGGTGAAAGACGGTGGACAGCGCGTAGTCGTCAAAGCCTGCGGCGCGGAAGTACTCGTGGCCGAGTTCGCGCAGGGCACGGATGGCGGCGATGTCCTGCACCAGGTTGCCGGCCTGGCCGTAGCCGAGCGTGATGCACTTGCAGCCCTGTTGCAGTGCCAGCAAGCCTTCGATGATCGCCACGCTGTGCGAAACGAAAGGCGGCACCAGTGTTCCCGAGAGTGGACCGAACGGCTCTCGGTTGATGCGTACGCCGCGCTCTTCGTAGAGTCCGACCAGGCGGTCACAGTACTGCCAGTGCCGTATCGAGCGTTCGAGTGGCACCTTCTTGGCGTAGGGAATGTTGTACGAGATGCCCCCGCCCTCGTAGGCGGTGAAGCCGGCCGCCAGCGTGATTTCACCGAGCAGACGCGCGTCCGGCGTGCCGTGACGGACCTGCACCGGCTTCTTCAGCGCCTCGACGACGCACCGGCATTCGGCAAGCCCGTGATTGACCGCCGGGAAACCGTTAAGCAGCGAGGTGCCAGCGGCGACCGAGCGCTCGATGCCCTCGGCGGCTTTCTCGTAGTGGTTGAGCCGCGTGTAGGCGTCGATGGTCGTCGGCAAGAGGTCGCACGATGGTTCGAGGAACTGCAACAGCTTGATGTGCTCATCGACCAGCGCGACGCCGGCGCGTGGCTGGCTCAGTGTCTTGCCATCACGCTCGGCTTTCGCCAGCACGTTCGAAAAGCGCTTGCTGTCGGGCAGGGCGAGCTGATAACGGACGCCGTCCTCGAAATCGACATTCTTGCCGGTCGGCCAGGTCTGCATGACCTCGGCACGCTCCTGGAGAAAGGCGTCCATCTCCAGTTTCTGGTTGCGCAGTTGCATGGAAACTCCTTGGTGGGAATCAGGTCAGTCAGCGCGCAAGCGGCTGATTCCGGCCTTCGCGGCAGCGGATGGGTATGCGCGCGCCAGATTGGCCAACAGCGGGAACAGGTAGTCTTCGTCGCGGTAATAGTCGAAGCGCTGCGGCATCAGCACGCGGCGGCCGCGCTCGTCGATGGCGTGATCTGCGAACCAGTCCGATGGTGAAAATGCGTCGGCGCGTGCCAACCAGCCGCCGGAACCAATGACCTTGTCGATCCGGCGCAAATCGCGTCCGGTCTGAACCTGGACTTCGCCTTCGGGCGTAAATACCGACGAACTGCGCCCGGCATGGCGAGCGCAGGCGTGGCCGACGCAGATACCGGCGAGCAGCGTGTCGAGGTGTTCGTCGTGCGTCGTGGTTGCCACGAAATCGGGGCGAGCGGCGAGCGCGTTGGCGTGGTGGATGAGCGTTTCGCGATCGATGCCAGCGCGTGCCAGCGAAGCCTTGGTGGCACAGCCGTTGGCTCGGCTCGCCGACTGCGCCGAAACGCGCAGCCCGAGGTCGCCTTCGACGGTGCGCTTCACCTCCGGCTCGGGCATCCCGCGCACGATTGTTCCCGGTTCGGGCGCGCTGAGATGTGCCGAGTAGACGTCGGTGGTCGCGCCGCCCATGTCAACCATGAGCAGGTTTTCCCAGCCAGCCACGTGTTCTCGGATCGCGCGCGCGTATTCGAGCATCGCGAAGGGCGTCGGGACGGGCGCTGCACCGGTCGCGTCGATGATGCGGTCGAGCCCCTTGCCCTTGACGATGGTTTCGAGGAAGACCGTCCGGATCGCATCGCGCGCCGGGTCGGGATCGGGCTCGTTGAAGCTGGGCAGGAGGTTATCGACGACACGCAGGCGCTTGTTGCTTAGCAGGGCCGCGACGTCGTCGGCGACGGCACGGTTGCCGGCATAGACGATCTCGCAGTCGATGGCCGAGCGGCCGATGGCTTCGGCGTTGGCTAGCACGTAGTGGGTGTTGCCACCGTCGGTCCCGCCGGCAAAGAGCAGGATGTCTGGCGGGGAGGCTTCGAGTGCGGCGATATCGCTACGCGTCAGCTGATAGGCAAAGACTTGCGTCAATTTGGCGCCCGCCGACTGTGCGGCAATCTTGCCGATCTCCAGCGTGATTTCGGGCACCAGCCCGATCGCCGCGACGGCCAGGCCACCCTTTGCGGAGGATGAATAGAAGAGCTCGACTTGCCCGGACTTGCACATCGCCAGCGCGTCGCCCGGAAGGAGTGCGCGCAATACGCTGCAGAATCCGTCGAACAGGTTGCAGACCGTCGTCGGCGTTGTGGCGCGCTGCCTGATCGTTACGGCGTCGGCATCGACCTCGAACGCCGCGCCCTTGGTCCAGGTCGAGCCGATGTCGATGCAGACAGCGATCATGCGCAGGCGAAGTCGTGTTGGCAGAAGCGTGAAGCGATGTCGTACTTCAACAGATTGGCGACCTCGCCCAGATCGACCGTCGCCGGGAAGACGCGGTCGTAGCCCATGTCGAGGAAGACCGATTCGACCTCGCTGAAGTCGCGCTTGCCGATGACCAGGTTGCCGCCGACGTAAAGCACGACGCGATCGAGACCGCGTTCCAGGCAACGCCCGCGCAGCCCGTCGCAGTCGATTTCGCCGTGTCCGTAGATCGAGGAGACTAGTATTGCGTTGGCGCCGGTTTCGATCGCGGCGTCGATGAACTCGTCCTGGCTGACCATGACGCCGATGTTGATGACGTTGAAGCCCTCGCGGGTGAGTGCGTGCTCGATGATCTTGTTGCCGACGGCGTGGCAATCCGAGCCGATGACACCAAGGACAACCGTTTTTGCATTCATGATTGTTTCTGCCTTTCACCTTTCATACCGATACGCACGGAGCAAAAAAAGAATGTACGTATCCCTCGTCGTCTGAAAACCGACGTTCATTCGAAATGCTCAAGATCCGGGATTCGTGACGCTGGTTAAATTCCGTTGGGGCGCATTTTTGCTGGGTTCTGGCGCGAGTTCAAACGATGTATATTCACGACTTCATGCAAAATCAGAACTAACGACACCCATTCGGAATTGATCCCATGCGCAGAAAACTTCCCGGAACCGAACTCCTTATCGCCTTCGAAACCGCCGCGCGCCACCAGAGTTTTACGCGCGCCGCGGAGGAGCTGTCGCTCACGCAGAGCGCCGTCTGTCGCCAGATCTCGGCGCTCGAGGAGTTCCTCGGCGTGCAGTTGTTCAACCGCATCAAGAAGCGCGTTTCCCTCTCAGAAGCGGGGCAGCTCTACGCGCGGCAGATCCGGGAAAGCTTGCGCAAGATCGAGCACGACACGCTGTCCTTGATGGCGCATCGCGGCGCGGGCGGCGTTCTTGAACTCGCGGTCATACCGACGTTCGCGACGCGCTGGCTGATTCCGCGCCTCGGCGATTTCAAGGCTTCGCATCCCGGAATTACCCTTGATCTGGCGACGCGCGCCGAACCGTTCATGTTCGCCGATACGCCGTTCGACGCGGCCATCCATTGCGGCGGCCCGATCTGGCCCGGAGCGCAAGCCGAGTTTCTGTTCGGCGAAGAGATGGTGCCGG
>JAGNOM010000351.1 GCA_017990155.1 Propionivibrio sp.
ATGGAACTGCTCAACGCCTACGCCAAGATCGGCGACGATTCAGCGACTGCCCGTGCCATCCGCCAGGAAACGCTCGAAGCCGTGACGCTGATGCTCTACCCGATCGTCCCGCACGTTTGCGAGGCACTTTACGCCGAACTCAAGCCGGGTCAGACGGCCGGCACGCAGCCCTTCCCGAAGGTCGACGCCACGGCGCTGGTGCAGGATGAAATTGAGCTGATGCTGCAGGTCAACGGCAAGCTGCGCGGTAGCCTGCGCGTTCCGGCAGGATTCGACAAGGCCGCGACCGAAGCCGCCGCGCTGAATTCCGACGTTGCGCAAAAGCACCTCGAAGGCAAGGCACCAAAGAAGCTGATCGTCGTCCCTGGACGGCTGGTCAACATCGTCGTCTAGGTCACGGAGAAGTTCAATGATTGCCCTCATCGGCACGCGCATTCATTTCGGACTAATGGTGCTGGCGGTCGTGCTCGGCACGCTGATGGCCGGGTGCGGCTTCCAGCTGCGCGGCTCGTACTCGCTGCCCTACGAGAGCATCTTCGTCGCGGGCGCCGATTACAACCTGATCGTCGCCAACATGAAGCGCGCGATTCGCAACACGGGAACGCGGCTGGCCGATTCCAAGGACGACGCGCAAGCCACTTTCATCCCGGCCGGCGAAAAGCGCGAAGCGAAAATCCTGTCGCTGTCGAGTTCCGGACGCGTGCGCGAGAAACGTCTCGTCTACACCTACAACTATCGGGTAGTCGACAGCAAGGGGCGCGATCTCGTTCTGCCCGGCGCCGTCGAACTGACGCGCGACATCACCTACGCCGACTCGGACGTTCTGGCGAAGACGCAGGAAGAAGAACTGCTCTGGCGCGACATGGAAGGCGATCTGGTGCAGCAGCTGATGCGCCGGCTGGCCGCGACCAAGCCAACCGCACCCGCAACACCACAGTAGGCGCCAATGCAGCTCAAGGGCGAGCAACTCGCTTCCCATCTCGAACGCGAGCTGAAACCGGTTTACGTCGTCTATGGCGATGAACCGCTACTGGTCATCGAGGCCGCCGACGCCATTAGGGCGGTTGCCCGGCGCAAGGGCTTTGACGAACGTGAGGTGTTGACGGCGATTTCCGGATTCAACTGGAACGACCTGCATCACGCCACCGGCAACATGTCGCTGTTCGGCGGGCGCAAGCTCATCGACCTGCGCATCCCAACCGGCAAACCCGGCCGCGAAGGCGGCAAGGCGCTGCAGGACTACTGCGCCCGCCCGTCGCCCGACGCACTACTGCTCGTGACGCTGCCCGGTCTTGACTGGACCGAGGAAAAGGCGACCTGGCTGAAGGCGCTGACCGACGCCGGGGTCGCCGTCAAACTGATCCCCCCCAACCTCGCCGAACTCCCGGCGTGGATCGCCGGCCGCCTGCGCCGCCAGCAGCAAAAGGCCGGCAACGAAGCACTGCGCTTTATCGCCGAGCGCGTCGAAGGCAACCTGCTCGCCGCACATCAGGAAATCCAGAAACTCGGCCTCCTTTATCCGGAAGGCGAACTCTCACTACAGCAGATCCAGGAAGCCGTGCTCAACGTCGCCCGTTACGACCTCGACGGCCTGCGCGAAGCCCTGCTCTCAGGCGATGTGGCGCGCCTGACGCGCACGCTCGACGGTCTCCAGCAGGAAGGCGAAGCGCCGCCGCTCGTGCTGTGGGCGATGACCGAGGAAGTGCGCGCGCTGGCGCAGGTCAAGGCCGGTCAGAAACAAGGACAGCCGGTCGACGCCCTGCTCAAGGACGCGCGCGTCTGGGGAGCACGCCAGGCGCTGTTCAAACGCGCCCTGCCGCGCATCGACGAAGCCACCGCCAGCGCCGCACTGGCCGACGCCGCGCGCATCGACCGCATGATCAAGGGCATCGGCGGTGGCGACATCTGGGACGAGTTCCTGCGCCTCGGCCTGCGTCTCGCCGGCCAGAAAATTCCGACTTAACGCGATGAAACGCCGGCTTTCGAGAAGCCGATGATGGCCTGCGGGATCTGGTCGAGCGCGAGGGTCTGATCGACGGCGTCAAGCTTGAGCGCCTCCCTGGGCATGCCGAACACAACGCAGCTCGCCTCGTCCTGAGCGATCGTTCTGGCGCCCGTATCGTGCATTTCCTTTATCCCACGCGCGCCGTCGTCGCCCATGCCAGTCATGATGATGCCGAGCGCGTTCGCGCCGGCAAACTTGGCGACCGAGCGGAACAACACATCGACTGACGGCTTGTGCCGATTGACAACGGGTCCGTCGGCAACCTCAACCACGTACTGCGCCCCGCTGCGCTTGAGCATCATGTGACGCCCGCCCGGTGCGATCAGCGCCAGACCGGGGATGATGCGATCACCATTGCGCGCTTCACGCACCTCGATCTGGCACAGCCCGTTCAGGCGTGCGGCAAACATGGCGGTGAATTTCTCCGGCATATGCTGGACGATGACGATGCCCAGACACGTCGCCGGCAATTTTGTCAGAACGGCCTCCAGCGCCTGCGTCCCGCCAGTCGAAGTGCCGATCGCCACAAGCTGGTCGGTGGTTTTGACGAGCGCGCGGTTGTCGGCAGCGCTGAGCATCACATCGGCGGTCAGTTTGGGCGCGATGGCGTTCATGTTCGCCGCGGCCGAGGCCGTCTGGCGTACGGCGCGCATGTTGGCGCGCGCGGCGCTGCGCACCGCCTGCACGATGTCGTTCGACGAATCCTCGAGAAAGCTCTTGAGCCCGAGCTTGGGCTTGGTGATGATCGAAATCGCCCCGGCCGACAGCGCCTCGAAGGTCGCCTGCGCGCCCTTCTCCGCGAGCGACGAGCAGACAACCACCGGCGTCGGATGCTCGGTCATGATCTTCTTCAGGAAGGTGATGCCGTCCATGCGCGGCATCTCGATGTCGATCACGAGCACGTCCGGCCACTGCGCCTGCATCTTTTGCATGGCGAACAGCGGATCAGACGCGACGCCGATGACTTCAATGCCCGGATCGAACGCCAGCGCCGCGGAGACAACTTGGCGGACCAGCGCCGAATCGTCGACGATCAGGACCTTGATTTTGTTAGCCATCAGGCAGGCACCCAAAAAATGGGCATGTCCGGGAAGGGGATGCTGCGCGGGAAATTCTGCGCCGCAGACACGGCGCGCTGCCAGGTTTCAGGCCTCGGAAAAACGAGGCCGCCCGGCGCAATCAATCAAGGCTTATCGGTCTTCTCGGCGCCCGGCACGTCCGGCGCCAGATGTTCCCAGAGACAATCGTCGCGCCACTCGGCTTCGTCGTTGAGGCCTTGGCAGCACTTGCCTTGGACCAGGCACTCACCGCCGCAGGTATCGGCGACAACCACCACCCGGAG
>JAGNOM010000352.1 GCA_017990155.1 Propionivibrio sp.
AGCTTCTGTTCGACCCACGCCTGAACGGACGCCATCGCGGCCGGCAGTTTCCCGGGCTCGGTACCGCCCGCCTGTGCCATATCCGGCCGGCCACCGCCCTTGCCGCCGACCTGCTGGGCGACGAAGTTGACCAGCTCTCCGGCCTTGACCTTGCCCGTCAGATCGGGCGTCACCCCCGAGATCAGCGTCACCTTGCCACCGACTGCCGAGGCCAGCACGACGACGGCGCTCTTGAGTTTGTCGCGCAGCTTGTCCATCGTCGCGCGCAGCGCATTGATATCGGCGTCGTCGAGCGTTGCCGCCAGCACTTTTGCGCCTTTCACGTCGACGGCGTCGCTCAGCAGACTGTCGCCCTGCGCGGCCACCTGCTTGCTCTTGATCAAGGCCAGTTCGCGCTCGAGATGGCGAACCTGATCGAGGATCGAATAGACACGCGCCTGCACGTCGCCCGGCTGGACCTTGAGCGTGCCGGCGATGCCGCCAAGCGCTGTTTCCATCCCCTGCATGTACGCTAGAGCCACGTCGCCGGTGATCGCTTCGACGCGGCGAACACCCGCCGCGACGCCGCCTTCCGCGACCACCGTAAACACGCCGATGTCGCCGGTACGGCGCACGTGCGTTCCGCCGCACAGCTCGCGCGACGAGCCGATGTCGATGACGCGCACTTCGTCGCCGTATTTCTCGCCGAAGAGCATCATGGCGCCGAGTTTCTGCGCGTCGGCGATCGGCATCACGCGGTGCTCGCAATCGACGTTGTCGAGAATTTCCGCATTGACGATGTTCTCGACGCGACGAATTTCGTCATCGGTCAGCGGCTGGTTATGCACGAAGTCGAAACGCGTCTTGTCCGGATCGACCTGCGATCCCTTTTGCTGCACGTGATCGCCCAGCACCTCGCGCAGCGCCTTGTGCATCAGGTGCGTCGCCGAGTGGTTGCGCATGGTGCGCTTGCGCGCAACGAGATCGACCCTGGCGGTCAGCACATCGCCGACCTTGAGACTACCGGTCTTGAGCACGCCCTGATGACCGAAGACAGCGGCCTGGATTTTCTGCGTATCTTCAACCGAGAAGATACCCTGCGCCGATTGAAGTACGCCGCGGTCGCCGACCTGGCCGCCGGATTCGGCATAGAACGGCGTCTCGTCGAGGACCACCGTCCCGGAATCGCCTTCGCGCAGTTCATTGACCGGCGAACCTTCCTTGTACAGCGCCAGCACCTTGCCCTTGAACTCCAGCGTCTCGTAGCCGTGGAACGTCGTCTCGGGGCCGCTGTATTCGAGCGCGGCCGACATCTTGAACTTGCCGGCGGCGCGCGCCTGCTCCTTCTGGCGGTTCATCGCCTGCTCGAAACCGGCGCTATCGACCGTCACGCCGCGCTCGCGACAGATGTCGGCGGTCAGGTCGAGCGGGAAGCCGAAGGTATCGTGCAGCTTGAATGCGGTTTCGCCGTTGAAGATCCCCTTGCCGCTCATCGCCGCCAGTTCGCCTTCGAGGATGGCCATGCCGTGTTCGATGGTCGAGAAGAAGCGGTCTTCTTCCTGCTTCAACACCTCGCTCACGCGCTTTTCACCGGAAACCAGCTCGGGATAGGCAGCGCCCATTTCGGCCACCAGATCGGGCACCATGCGATGGAAGAACGCGGCGCGTGCACCGAGCTTGTAGCCGTGACGAATGGCGCGGCGGATGATGCGGCGCAGGACGTAGCCACGCCCTTCGTTGCCGGGAATCACGCCATCGGCAATGAGGAAGGAACAGGCACGGATGTGGTCGGCCAGAACGCGCAGCGACGGGCTGTTCATATCCACGTCGCTCGTTTCGCGCGCAGCGGCCTTGACCAGCGCTTGCAGCAGGTCGATGTCGTAGTTGCTGTTAACGTGCTGCAGTACGGCGGTAACCCGCTCCAGCCCCATGCCGGTATCGACCGACGGCTTCGGCAGCAGGTGCATGACGCCGGCCTCGTCGCGGTTGAACTGCATGAACACGTTGTTCCAGATTTCGATGTAGCGATCACCGTCTTCGTCAGGCGACCCAGGCAGCCCGCCAGGAATGTGCTCGCCGTGGTCGTAGAAAATCTCCGAACACGGGCCGCACGGGCCAGTGTCGCCCATCATCCAGAAGTTATCCGAGGCGTAACGCGCGCCCTTGTTGTCGCCGATGCGGATGACGCGCTCAGCCGGCAAGCCGATCACCTTGTGCCAGATATCGAAGGCTTCGTCGTCCTCGGCATAGACCGTCACCCACAGGCGATCCTTGGGCAGCTTGAAGACGTCGGTCAGCAGTTCCCACGCGTACTTGATCGCATCGAGCTTGAAGTAGTCACCGAACGAGAAATTTCCGAGCATCTCGAAGAAGGTGTGATGGCGCGCCGTGTAGCCTACGTTCTCCAGGTCGTTGTGCTTGCCGCCGGCACGCACGCATTTCTGCGAGGTCGTCGCGCGGTTGTACGGACGCTTGTCAAAACCGAGGAAGACATCCTTGAACTGGTTCATCCCGGCATTGGTAAACAGCAGCGTCGGATCGTCGTGCGGCACGAGCGAACTGGAGGCCACGATCTGGTGACCCTTGGACTCAAAGAACTTGAGGAACTTCTCGCGAATTTCGGCACTTTTCATCGGTATTTGTCCCTGAAGGGGCGGATTTCAAAGGGTTTTGATTTTAGCACCGAAAAGTGCGGCGACCGACGGCCGCAAGGTCGCAAGCAGGGCAATCGCATGAACGCCCGCCCCTTCCCTTCAAGGGTGAGGTCGCGAAAGCGACGTTTGCGATTGGACGGGATGGGAGGGTGATGGGGCGCGAACGGCGGTTTGATCGACAAAATTGCCGCCAGATAACCCCATCCCCCTCCCGACCTCCCCCTTGAAGGGGGAGGAGTTGATGCGTACGGCATTCATGCGATTGCCATGAGGTCGCAAGCACCCGCGCGTGGACCGGCCAGGCGGCACTACAAACCGTTCAGGATATCGATTCGGTCGCTGAACACCGCCGACACGCCACGCGCGAGGAGCGCCTCGGCTTCCTGGCGATCATTCACGGTAAAACAGAGGACCGGAACGCCTGCCGAACGGGCTTCGGCGAGAACAGAATCATCGAGTTCGCGCGCTGCGCAATGCAGGCTATAGGCCGCCACTTCTTCCATCCGGCCCATCCAGTCGTCCGGCGGACGGACACAGAGATAACCTAGGGGTAGCTGAGGTGACACGCCGCGCGCCGCGGCAAGCGCCGCTTCCGAAAAGGACGAAACCAGGGGCAACGGCGCATCGCCCCACAACGCCAGAATCTGCTGTGCGACGACTTCGCCCGTGATTCGCTCGAAGCCCGTCGCCGGCTTGATCTCGA
>JAGNOM010000353.1 GCA_017990155.1 Propionivibrio sp.
ACTGTGTCGTGCGTGCTAGAATCGTTTTCTTTTGCGCTCCAATACTCCCCACAATGATTTCCGGCCTACTCAAAAAGATTTTCGGCAGCCGCAATGATCGGCTGATCAAGCAATACTCCGCAGTTGTCCGTCAGATCAACGCGCTGGAATCGGGTATTAGCGCGCTGTCCGACGACGAGCTTCGCGGCAAGACAGCAGAATTCAAGGCGCGCGTAGCGAACGGTGAATCGCTCGACGCGCTGCTTCCAGAAGCGTTTGCCGTTGTTCGTGAAGCCGGAAAACGCGCGCTTGGCATGCGGCACTTCGACGTCCAGTTGGTCGGCGGCATGGTCCTGCATGATGGGAAAATTGCCGAAATGCGCACCGGCGAAGGCAAGACGCTGGTCGCCACCTTGCCGGCCTACCTGAATGCGTTGTCAGGCAAGGGCGTGCACATCGTCACCGTCAATGATTACCTCGCCCGCCGCGACGCGGAGTGGATGGGGCGCTTGCATCGCTTCCTCGGCCTGACGGTCGGCGTCAATCTCTCGCAAATGGCGCACGACGAAAAGCAGGCGGCATTCGCTTGCGATATCACCTACGGAACGAACAACGAATTCGGTTTTGATTACCTGCGCGACAATATGGTCTATACGGCCGGCGAACGCGTGCTGCGCAAACTCAACTACGCCATCGTCGACGAAGTGGACTCGATCCTGATCGACGAAGCGCGTACCCCGCTGATTATCTCCGGCCAGGCCGAAGACCACACCGACCTCTACGTTCGCATGAACCAGGTCGCGCCGATGCTGACGCGCTGCGCGGAAGAAAACGGCCCCGGTGACTACTGGGTCGACGAAAAAGGCCATCAGGTGCTGATGACCGAAGAAGGGCACGAACACGCCGAAGAAGTGCTGACCCGCGTTGGCCTGCTGCCGGAAGGAAGCAGCCTGTACGATGCCGCCAACATCCTGCTGATCCATCACCTGTACGCAGCCTTGCGCGCGCACAACCTGTTCCTGCGCGACCAGCAGTACGTCGTGCAGAACGGCGAAGTGGTCATCGTCGACGAGTTTACCGGTCGCCTGATGTCGGGTCGCCGCTGGTCGGACGGCCTGCATCAGGCCGTCGAGGCCAAGGAAGGCGTCGCGATCCAGAACGAGAACCAGACGCTGGCGTCGATCACCTTCCAGAACTATTTCCGCATGTACAACAAGCTCTCGGGCATGACCGGTACGGCGGATACCGAAGCGTACGAGTTCCAGCAGATCTACGGCCTCGAAACGGTCGTCATCCCGACCAACAAGCCGATGCTGCGCGTCGACAACAACGACCAGATCTTCCGCACGGCCAAGGAAAAACACGACGCGATCATTGCCGACATCCGCTCCTGTCGCGAGCGTGGGCAGCCGGTGCTGGTTGGCACGACGTCAATTGAGAACTCCGAACTCCTGTCGTCCTTGCTCGACTCTGAAAAGCTTCCGCATCAGGTGCTGAACGCCAAGCAGCATGCACGTGAGGCCGAGATCGTGATGCAGGCGGGTAGTCCGGGCGTGATTACGATCGCGACCAACATGGCCGGTCGCGGAACCGACATCGTGCTCGGCGGCAGTATCGAGAAGCAGCTTTCGACGATTCGCGACGATGAATCGCTCGAACCCGCCGAAAAAGAGGCACGGACGGCTGCTTTGCGCGCCGATTGGCAGATATTGCACGATCAGGTCGTCGCCGCGGGCGGTTTGCACATCATCGGTTCCGAACGCCACGAATCGCGCCGGATTGACAACCAGTTGCGCGGTCGTTCCGGCCGTCAGGGCGACCCCGGTTCCTCGCGCTTCTACCTCGCGCTGGATGACGCCTTGTTGCGCATCTTTGCCGGCGATCGTCTGAAGATGATCATGGAAAAACTGAAGATGCCGGAGGGCGAAGCCATCGAGCATCCGCTGGTGTCGCGTTCGCTCGAGTCGGCACAGCGCAAGGTCGAAGGCCGCAACTTCGATATTCGCAAGCAGTTGCTTGAATACGACGACGTGTCCAACGATCAGCGCAAGGTCATCTACGCGCAACGCAACGAACTGCTGGAAACGGAAGACATAACCGAAACCGTCGTCGCCATGCGTCACGGCGTTCTGCACGACACTTTCCGCCGCTACGTGCCGGCGGATAGCGTCGAAGAGCAGTGGGACCTGCCGGCGCTGGAAAAGGAGCTCGCCTCCGAACTTCAGGTTTCGGCGCCGATTGTCGAGTGGTTCAAGAACGAGCCGACGATCAACGACGAAGAAATTCTCAAGCGCATCATCGAACTGTCCGATGCCGCCTATCAGGCCAAGGTCGAGCAGGTCGGTGCGACTTCGTTCCACCAGTTCGAGCGCAACGTGATGCTGCAAAGCCTCGACACGCATTGGCGCGAACACCTTGCTGCGCTCGATCACCTGCGCCAGGGCATTCATCTGCGCGGCTATGCGCAAAAGAACCCGAAACAGGAGTACAAGCGCGAAGCCTTTGAACTCTTCCAGATGCTGCTCGACAGCGTTCGTGACGACGTCACCCGTCTGCTGATGACGGTGCAGGTCCGCGCCGAAACGGTCGAGGAAACGGCGCCGCAGGCCGATGTGCAGAACGTGCAGTATCACCACGCCGATTACGATGAGGCGCTTGGCACCAGCAGCGAGGAATCGCCAGACAACCAGCCAATGCACGCGCAGCCGAAAATCGGCCGCAACGATCCTTGCCCCTGCGGCTCGGGCAAGAAGTACAAGCAGTGCCACGGAAAGCTGAGCTAACGCATAAACGCATTCGGCGCAGAGGGCGTGGAGATACCGGGGGAACGCTTTTCCCTTGATGTTCTCCGCGCCCTTGGCGTATCTGTATTCCCTGATTTGAAAGAGGTTGAAGATGACCGTCAATTTCGCTACTCCAGCTCCCGAAGCATTGTTTCCTGTCGCCGGTGTCCGATTAGGGCTGGCCGAAGCCGGTATTCGTAAAATTGACCGGCGCGACCTGACGTTGCTCGCGCTGGATGCCGGGTGCACGGTCGCTGGCGTCTTCACCCAGAATCGCTTTTGCGCGGCGCCCGTGCAGCTCTGCCGCCGCCATCTCGATTCCGGCAGTGAAATTCGTGCGCTCGTCATCAATACCGGGATCGCCAATGCCGGAACAGGCGAAGCCGGTATTCAGGCAGCGCAGCAGACCTGCGATGCAGTCGGCGAATTGCTCGGCGTGAGTGCTGACCAGGTGCTGCCCTTCTCGACCGGCGTGATCCTCGAACCGCTCCCCGTGGATCGCCTGATCGCCGGCCTGCCGCAGTGCCAGCACGACTTGCAGGCCAACCACTGGCACGCCGCCGCGCACGGCAT
>JAGNOM010000354.1 GCA_017990155.1 Propionivibrio sp.
CGCGGCCTCAAGCGCCGCGCCGCCGAAGGCAAGGACTGCGAAATCTACCCGGCTTGCACGATCATGGTCGGTCGCCTGGACGACTGGATGAAAGCAGTAGCGGCGCGCGACGGCATCGCACTCACTCCGGGCTATGCCGACTGGGCCGGTGTTGCCGCGATGAAGAAGGCGCTTACCGTGTACAAGGAGCGTGGCTACCGCACGCGCCTCCTGGCCGCCGCCTACCGCAGTCATTTGCACTGGTCCGAGTTCATCGGCGGCGACGTCATCCTGACGATTCCGCACGAATGGCAAGTGTTGTTCAACAACTCCAAGGTCGAGGTCAAGGAGCGCATTAATGATCCGGTCGATCCGAAGATCATCGACGAGTTGTACCGACTGATTCCCGACTTCCGCCGTGCTTACGACGTCGACGGCATGACCGAACAGGAATTCACACAGTACGGTGCGACCGCCCGCACGCTGCGCGGTTTCTGCGACCACTACCATGAGCTCCTGTCGATCGTGCGTGACGCAATGATCCCGAATCCGGACAAGAAGAAGTAATCCCTCTGGTTTGTTGGCTTGTCGTCGAATCGCCGCGTGCTGGGGAAATCAGGGCGCGGCGATTTTCTTGAATCTACAAAAGCAATGGAGTCAGACACGTGAAAACGGTAAATATCGGTATCGTCGGGCTGGGCCGTCTCGGTCGCCGGCATGCATTGAACTTGTTGGCCTCCGTGCCGGGTGCGGTGCTTGTTGCCGCCGCTAGCCCGGTTGCCGAAGAAAGGCAGTGGGGAAGCGAGAACCTGCCGGGCGCCACCGTCTATGCCTCGCTCGGCGATCTGCTGAAGCACGACGGTCTTGATGCCGTCTGGCTCGTTACGCCGACCTCGCTGCACGTCGAGCAGATCGAGGAATCGCTCCTCGCCGGCAAGCACGTCTTCTGCGAAAAGCCGCTGTCGCTGACGCTCGCCGAATGCGACCGCGTGCTCGCTCTGGCCGCGCAGCGCCCGGATCAGATGGTGATGATCGGCTTCACCCGCCGTTTCGACGCCGCCTACATGGCGCTCAAAGCGCGTATCGACGCCGGCGAACTTGGCGACGTCTATCGCGTGCACTTCGAGTCGCACGACCCGATCGACCCGCACGGCTTTTTCGTCAAATTTGCTCCGACATCCGGCGGCCTCTTCCTCGACTGCGGCATTCACGACGTCGACCTCGCCCGCTGGCTCGCCAACGGCGCGCGCGCCGTGCGTGTCAGCGCCAGCGGCTCGAACCTGCAATACCCCGGCCTCGCCGAATGCGGCGACATCGACACCGGTGTCGGCACGATCGAGTTTGACAACGGCCTGATCGCCACGCTCTTCATCTCGCGCACCTCGCACCGCGGATACGAAGCCACCCTCTGGGCGAGCGGCACCGAAGGCGGCGCGCTCGCTGGCAAAGGCATCGCCGCACCGGCGATTACCGTCGAGCAGAACAATCGCGTCGCGCAACAAGGCTTGCCGGACTTCTTCGCCCGCTTCAGCGATGCTTTCCTGGTCGAGGCCAAGGCCTTCGTTGACGCTCTCCGCCAAGGTGCGCCGTCACCGCTGACACTGGCCGACGCGCGCGAAGCGACGCGCATCGCCATCGCGTTGCGCGAAGCATACGAAGGGCATTGCGTTATCGAATTGGGCTGAGTTTTACGGTCGGCGGAAGGCGACGTCTGATGGAGGTCGCTTTCCGCTTGGCGAGTGCGCTGCAGGAAAGATAGTGCGAGAGATCGCATTTTTTTGAGCAAAAAATTAGAACAATTATTCCGATAAAGAAAATTTAAGAATTTGTGTTGCAATATCGTCGGGACCGCGCTATCGTGATTGCCAACGAATCTTCGAGTTTTACGAGTGCCGATGCGAGCGTGGATGGAAACATCACTGCTTGGTGAATACAAATAATGGAGGTGTGTGAATGGCTACGGTTCGGTTGACGATGGCGCAAGCGCTGGTTCGCTATCTGGCAGCGCAGCGGGTGCAGACGGAGAACGGCACGGAGCCGCTGTTTGGCGGTATGTGGGCGATCTTCGGGCATGGCAATGTGGCCGGTCTTGGCGAAGCGCTGCATGCGGCCAAGGAAACCTTCCCGACTTTCCGCGCGCACAATGAACAGGGCATGGCGCTTGCCGCCGTGGCCTACGCCAAAGCGCATTTCCGTCGCCGCATGATGGCCGTCACATCTTCCATTGGGCCGGGCTGCACCAATCTGGTCACGGCAGCCGGCACCGCCCACGTCAACCGCTTGCCTGTTCTGCTGTTGCCCGGCGATATTTTCGTTTCGCGCGCGCCAGACCCGGTTTTGCAGCAGGTCGAGGACTTCCAGGACGGCAACGTTTCCGCCGCTGATTGTCTGCGTCCTGTTTCCCGCTATTTCGACCGCATCGTCACGCCGCATCAGTTACTGACTGCCTTGCCGCGTGCCATTGCCGTGTTGACCGATCCGGCCCAGTGCGGCCCGGTGACGCTGGCGCTGCCGCAGGATGTGCAGGCGATGGCTGCCGACTGGCCGGAAGAGTTTTTCGCCGAGCGTGTCGTCCATTTCCGCCAGCCGCCGCCTGAAGCTTTCGAGATCAGCGCCGTCGCCGAAATCCTCAAGAAGGCCAAGCGCCCCATGTTGATTTCCGGTGGTGGCGTGCTGTACAGCGAAGGTGGTGCCGCTGCGCTCAAGGCGTTTGCCGAAAAGCACGGCGTCCCGGTCGGCGAGTCGCATGCCGGCAAGGGCGCGCTGGCGTGGGATCATCCGATGCTCTCCGGCGCTGTTGGTGTGACCGGATCGACGGCTGCCAACGCCCTGGCGGAGGAAGCCGATGTCGTGATCGCCGTCGGTACGCGGTTACAGGATTTCACCACTGGGTCGCATTCACTTTTTGCGCAGGCGAAACTCATCTCGATCAACGTGGCGCCTTTCGACGCGATCAAATGGGGCGGTGTCAGCGTGCATGCCGATGCCACGGCCGCGCTGGACGCGCTGTCGCAGGTGGTCGGTTCCTGGACTTCGGATCCGGCCTGGAGCGAGAAGGCAAACACCTTGAATGGCCAGTGGCGCGACACGGTCTCCGAAATCATCGTCAGCTCGCGCGCCGCGCTGCCGACCTATGGCGAAGTGACCGGCGCCGTGCAGTCGTCGTCGCCCGATTCCTACGCCAACGATATTGCCGTCTGCGCTGCCGGCACCTGGCCGGCCGAGTTGCACAAGCTCTGGCGCACGTCGACGCCGGGCGGCTACCACATGGAGTATGGCTACTCGTGCATGGGCTACGAAGTGGCTGGCGGCTTGGGCGTGAAAATGGCGCGGCCGGACCGCGAGGTCATCG
>JAGNOM010000075.1 GCA_017990155.1 Propionivibrio sp.
AGCTTCAATCTGTGCCCCAAGCAGGTCAAAGGCATTCGTCCGGACCCGATGATCCTGATGAATGGGAGCGAGAAGCTGACCTTGCGCTTCGATTGCAAGCCGTGCGAAATGCACGTCATCGGCAAGCTGAAAAAGCACCGGACGATCCAGCTTTCAGTGCGCTAGCGCGGCGGAGAACGCCCTGCTCAGTAGTGCGGCGGGATCTCGTCGCGCAGATTGCGCGGCTCTGTTGGTCCGGTCGCCGTCTGCATCTGGCCATAAAGAAGCCTCAGTTGCGCCTGTAAGAGATCGATCTGTTCCTGCTGACGGAACACGGTGTGGTTGAGTTCGTCAACCACGTCCTCGGTCAGGCTCAACTTGATTTCAAGCTCGGTCAGTCGATCGTTCGTCGTCTCGGTCATTGCACATTCCAGTTGGTTTCATTGTCGCCGGGCGTTCGCTCAGAACAGGGCTGGAGCAACGGACTTAACGGAGTAGAATACCCGCACGCCCGTGGGCAACAATCCCGTAGTCATCAAAAAGGATAACTCAATGTCGCTCGTCCCCTGTCGTGCATGCGGTCATCAGGTTGATACTTCGGCGCTTGCCTGCCCCGGATGCGGCGCCACCGACCCGGGCAAAAAAATCAGTCGGCAGACGCGCAACGCCATCGGCTTTGTCATTCAGCTCGTCTTCTGGCTAACAGTCCTTGGCTTCGGTGCCTGGTACACGTGGACGACGCTCATTCCGATGGCCCGGCAGTACATCGTCAAGCCGCAACCTGAGGCTCCACAGGTACAACCGGTACCGCAACCGCCGCAATAAGCCGCTTCCGTCCGGCTACTCTACGTCGCCCGCGTGATCGGGCGGTGGTTCGTCTGCGTTCGCCGCAAGCATGGCAGCGCGTGTCTCAGGCGTCTCAAGGCTGATCCGCCCCAGCTTTCCGTCCCGGTAGTCCTGTAGCAGAACCAACGACGCCTTCTCAAAATCCAGCGCACCGCCGCGCATGACCAGCGCCCGCCGCTTGGCAACGCCTTCGACAACCGCGACGGCGTCGATGCCGTCCACCGAAAAACCATAGCGTGCCGACAGTAAGGCCGGATAGCGATCAAGCAGCAACCCGGCCAGAAAAACCGCGACCTCCTCGTCGATGACCGCGTTACGACCAATCGCATGGCTCGCGGCCAGCATCAGGCCATCACTCTGGTGCTCGATCTTCGGCCACATCAGGCCGGGCGTATCAACGATCGAATGCCGAACGCTGATCTGGTGAATCTGCTGCGACTTGGTCACGGCCGGCTCATCGCCCACCTTGGCGATCTTGCGTTTGACGAGCGCATTCATCAGCGTCGACTTTCCGACGTTGGGGATGCCCATAATCATCATGCGCAACTGCTTGGTGTTGTCGTTGCGATGCGGCGCCAGGCTCTGGCAGAGGCTCGGCAGACGCGCCACCTCGGCGGCGTTCTTGCTCGAAATAGCGACGGCTTTCACACCGCTCTGCTTGTTGTAATACGCAATCCAGGCCTTGGTGACTTCGGGATCAGCGAGATCGGACTTGTTCAGCACCTTGAGACAAGGACGCTGCCGGAACAGGCGCAGTTCGCGCACCAGCGGATTGGTACTCGCTTCGGGCAGGCGCGCGTCGACCACCTCGATAACCACGTCGGTGGACGCCATGGTTTCAGCCGCTTTCTTGCGCGCCGAAGTCATGTGACCGGGATACCATTGAATTGCCATGAAGAAACCGCGTTAGTGAAAAGTCCGCCATTATCCCATTTGTTCGTCAGCCCGCGGTCATTGCCACTAAAATGTCGGCTTCCCGCCAATTCCGCAGAAAACACCGTGCCGCCCATCCCGGAAATCAAGCCCGAGCAATCGATCGAATTGCTGAAGGAACTCCACATCCTGACGCGCGACGGCAAGCTCAATCAGGACAGTCGCCGCAAGCTGAAGCAGGTTTATCACCTCTACCACTTCATTGAACCGCTGCTGGCAGAACTGCTGACCGACAGCGAGGAGATTTCGCTCGCCGATCACGGCGCTGGCAAGTCCTACCTTGGCTTCATCCTCTATGACCTCTTCTTCAAGAGCAAATCGGACGGCCGCATTTTCGGGATCGAAACGCGACCGGAACTCGTCGAAAAGTCCCGCGAGCTGGCGCATCGCCTTGAGTTTGCGCGGATGGAATTCCTCAATCTCACGGTGGAAGAGTCCATCACCTCACCCACCCTGCCCGAACAGGTCGACATCGTCACGGCGCTGCACGCCTGCGACACCGCCACCGACGACGCCATCCGCTTTGCGCTGAACAAGCAGGCGAAGTTCATCGTACTCGTGCCGTGCTGCCAGGCCGAGATCGCCGCCGTCCTGCGCAAGAACAAGAACGCCTCGTTCTCGAAAACGCCCCTCTCGGAACTCTGGCGCCACCCGATCCATACCCGCGAATTTGGCAGCCAGCTGACCAACGCCCTGCGCTGCCTGATGCTCGAAGCCCATGGCTACCAGGTGACCGTCACCGAACTGGTCGGCTGGGAGCATTCGATGAAGAACGAGTTGATCATCGCCCGCCACGTCGGCCAGAAGCGCAAGAACGCAACGACCCGGCTCGAAGAAATCCTGCACGAACTCAATCTGGACGAACTGCGCGGTCGCTTTCTGCTCGCCGGCACGGACGCATAGCCTTTCTTTCGAAATCAAGGAAACACCGTGGAAAACTGGATCAGCCGCATCGTCGGTACCTTTTGCGCGCTCGGTAGCATTGGTCTGTTCTGGACACTCGGCGTATTCGTCGTCGTGCCGTGGCGCGACGGCCGCATGCTGGCGCTCGAACGGGGCGAAATGCAGGTAATCGGCGTCGCGCTAGTCCTCGGTATCGCGACGCTGTGGGGCGCGTCGCGAATCTTTGCTGCGGCCGATCAAAAAGAGAACCCGAAGCTGTACACGGTGATCCTGATCGTGCTGATCATTGCCGCCGTCGCCGCCCTGATTTCCGGCGTTTCATGGACGCTGGCGCAAAGAGCCTGATTGACCGGGGCGCAACGTCAGGAAGTACGAACAAAACAAAGCCGGCTCGAAGTGAGCCGGCGGATACGAAATTACCGCTTCGCGACCCTGCAATCAGGCCGTCGTGTTGATGCGCGTACCGACCACTTGCCCGTTGGTGTTAACGGTAGGCCGGTTTCGTTCAGCCTCGACCTGAGCGCTCACGGTGGATTCACTCTCGGGCGCGTTCTGGGCCGCCTGAGTCCTCTCGGTTTGCACGGCCTGCTGGGCCGCCTGAGGCTGTTGCGCCTGCTGATCTGCAGCGGTCTGCTCTGACTGACGCGCACGCGACTGTGACTGTGACTGTGCCTGCGTATTCTGCGTGCTCGCGGCCAAAGTGGCCGAGTAAAGGCTTGATGAGACTGATCCGACTTCCATGGCGACCTCCTTCTGCTTCAATCCGGACAGGACTCGACCATGGTAGACCATTCAGTCCCGGATTGCTAAGCCCACGAGTCTCATTGTTCCGGACACGGCCCGGACGCACCGTGCCCCTTGGCGAACCGGCCGACCAGCGAAGCGCGATGATCCTTTTGAAGCGACCTGAGCTCGACGCGTGCGGCTTCAAGTTCTTCAGCCAGCCTCGCCTGCTGACGTGCATTCTCTTTGAGCGCACGCTCCCGTTCGCTCAACTCACGCTCGCTCTCCTCGCTGGCAAACTCCGAGGCCCAGCGAAGAACGATGAAACCCACAGCGATCCATACGGCGGTCACGGCAAGTACGGATTCATGAGTCATGGCATTCTCCTTTCGCAGCGAAGGCAGTCGGAAGACCCGATGCTAGACGCCATTCGTTACAGCAAGGTGACGCTTCTGTGACACAAGCGGCCATCCGAGTGCGACTGAAACCGGCACGAAGGTATTCGATTCGGGAAAAAGCACGGCCGGCATACTATTCTGGCTAATCAGCGGGCAAAATCCCGACTACCCTCGCACACCAAGGAGGCGTTCATGAGCTTGCAACAGAGCAACCCGGGCAGACGGTGGCCGTTCGTCATCCTCGTAGCATTGATCGTGCTGTTGATCGCCGGCTTTGCCGCGTACCGGTTTGCCATTCGAACGATCGAGGCGAGGATCATGACGGCAATCGGGCCGCAGGGCGAAGTGAAGGAGCTTCGGGTCAGTCCGGCCGGTATCGAAATCATGGGTCTTCGCATCCGGGCATCAGATGGCGGCGAGAAGAACGCTGGCTGGCCGGCCGAGGACGAGTTCCGCGCGGACAGAGTCCTTGTCGTGCCATCCCTGTTCGATCTGCTTCGATCGCGGGTGATCCTCGACCTGATTCGCGTCGAAGGCGCCTACGTTTCGATGCTTCGGGCCAGAGGCGGGAAGATGCGGATTTTGCCCAGCCGTCTGGAAACCGGACCATCGGCGTCCGCAAGCACGAAGCCGGAAAGCACGACAGTCAGCGCGCCCGCCCCCGCTCAGTCAGAGGATTCAGCATCATCGACCACACCGGTGACGATCAACGGTATCGAACTCACCAACGGCAGCATCGACTTCTTCGACGCGACGATACGGAAAACACCCGTCAAGCAGCGCCTCGAACAGATCAACGCCCATATCGGAAAGATCACCCTTCCTGACCTCGCCGGCCAAAGCGAGATCCGCTTCGAAGCGATTCACAAGGGCGTTCAGCGCGACGGCAAAGTTTCCATCGAAGGGTCGGTCGAACTGGCGACGCGCGACTCGGGAATCACCACCGTTTTGAGTGATGTTGACATGCTTTCGCTCCAGCCCTACCTCGTCAAAGGAAGCGACGCCGGCATCCGCAAAGGTTCGCTCGATTTCGAGCTGAATTCGTCGATCAAACAGGGGATGTTGTACGCACCGGGATCGCTCGTACTCAGCGACCTCGAACTGGCGTCTTCCTCGGCCACGGTCCTCGGCATTCCGCGCAAGCTCGTCACAGCGATGATGAAGAACAAGAAGGGAAAGATCTCCGTCAACTTTGTGCTCACCGGCGACATCAACGATCCGGAATACTCGCTCAACGAAAATCTCTCGACACGCATCGCCGCTTCGCTTGCCGGCAAGCTGGGAGTCAATGTCGAAGGCTTGGCCAAAGGCCTTGGCGAAGTGGGCGGCGCAACCGCGGAAAGCATCGGCAAGGCGCTTCGCCGACCAAAGAAATGACCGCATATCAAACGATCGATCGACACCAGGAGAAGCGATGAAACCAGCCACTTTCGCACTCAAACCCATCGCCATGTCACTGATTGGCATGGTGCTCGCCAGCATCGCCGGAAACGCGCTGGCGAGCGACATGCCCAAACGGAAACCCGGGCTGTGGGAAATCAACATGAACGTGGAAGGCGCGCCGAGCATGGGTCCGATGCAGCAATGCATCGACCGGGACACCGACAACCTCATGCAGCAGCAGGCCAAACAGGGGAAATCGGAGTGCAGCGTGATGGACGTCAAACCTTCGGGTAACAAGGTGACGATTCACACCGTGTGCAAGATGGAAGGTAGCACCGTGACCACCGACGGCGTGTTCGACGGCTCGTTTGAAACCCGCTACAAGGGAACGATGAAGTCACGTTTCAACCCGCCCATGCACGGCATGAGCGAGTCGAACATGACTCAGGAAGCGCGCTGGATCGGCCCCTGCAAGCCGGGCCAGAAACCTGGCGACGTGATCATGCCGAGCATGGGCGGCATGGACTTGAACAAGATGATGAACGACCCGAAATTGCAGGAAATGATGAAGCAGTATCAGGACGAGGAGTGACGCGGGCAACGCCTGACGCTGCGCTCATTTGTTCAACACAAGCTCAGCGCGACTCCAGCGCCAGCTGAATAACCTCGCCCAGTACCGCCGTCGCGCGGGCGGGGTCGCCCTGCCCGCAGATGGCTGAAACCACGGCCACGCCGTCCGTCCCGGCAGCAAACAGCGGCTCGCAGTTTTCGCGATGGATACCGCCGATTGCCACCACCGGCAACGCCGTCGCGGCTACCAGCTCGGCAAACAGCGGGATGCCCGTCGCCGCGCCGGCGTCGGCCTTGGTTCCCGTGGGATAGACCGGGCCGATGCCGAGATAGTCGACGCCTGATGCCGGAACCGTTGCCAACTCAGCCGCATCGCTGATCGACAGCCCGAGGATCTTGCCCGGCCCGATCAGCCGGCGCGTTTCGGCAACCGGTAGATCGTCCTGCCCGATGTGCACGCCTTCGGCATCCACCGCCAGCGCCACGTCGATGTGATCGTTGATGATCAGCGGAATGCCATAAGGCGCCAACGCCGACTTGAGTTCGAACGCAGTCTCCAGCCATTGCCGCTTCTTCCAGTTCGGCGCGCGCAGCTGCACAACGGTCGCACCGTTCTTGGCGGCCTGGACAGCCGTACTGACCATGCCCACCGGACCGCCGCACAAATCGGGATCGAGTACGAGGTACAGCGAAAGATCGATCGCGTTCATGCGGACTGCTCGCCGAGCTTGGCCTGATCGATCTGATACAGCGCATCCAGATAATCGGCTTTGAAGGAACCCGGCCCACGGCTGCTGGCCGCCGCGCGTTGGCCACACATACCGGCGATAGCGCACGCAGCAGCCACGGCGTTGAGGCGATTGGGCGCGTGCGCCGTGAAGGCCGCAACAAGAGCGGACAGCGCACAGCCGGTGCCGACGACGCGCGTCATGATCGGGTTGCCCCACGGCGTTGCCCAGGTTGTCTTGCCGTCGGTGATGAAATCCGTCTCGCCGGTCACGGCAACGATGGCGCCGGTCGTCTGCGCCAGCTGCTCGGCCGCGGCAACGGCCGAATCCGATCCAGCCGTCGTATCGACGCCGCGACCACTGCCGGCGAACCCGGCGAGCGCCAGGATTTCCGACGCGTTACCGCGAATGGCAGCGGGCGTTGCGGCGAGAAATTCGCGGCAGGCCTGTGTGCGATAGTCGAGCACGCCAACCGCCACCGGATCGAGTGTCCACGGCACGCCGGCCTTGTTGGCGGCGGCAACGGCCTGCTTCATGACAGTCAGACGCGCCGGATACAGGGTGCCGACATTGACGAGCAAGGCACCGGAAATCGATGCGAAGACCGACGCCTCTTCCTCTGCGACGATCATCGCCGGTGCGGCTCCGATGGCTAACAGCACGTTCGCGGTGATTTCCTGCACTACTTCGTTGGTCAGCAAATGCACCAGCGGGTTGGTGGAGCGCAGACGAGCCAGTTCGTCGGCAATGATCGAGACGGGAAGCGTATTCACCATGTTTGTGTAATCCTCATAACAGACATGCGGCTACAGATTTCAGGACCACATCGCTGCCGCGCGATTGGCGAGTGGCTGTAGAAAAATGTGGGCTAGGCGCCAAACACCGCGACCGGCTCGACCCGTACCGGATCGCCTTCGCCGGTAATCAGCACTTCGCCTTCCTGAATCGTGCATTGCAGATTCATCGAGCGGTTGGCCAGCCCGGCCAGCGCCTGGGTGTCGTCCGAATTCAAGCGGTAGACGGTGAGATTGGACAGCCTTTCGAGTTTGTCACGGCACTGTTCCCACCAGACATCGACGACGCGATCGCCGTAGGCGAACACGACGACCTTGCCGGCTCGCCCCGAGGCCTTGCGCAGCCAGCGTTCATCCGGCTGGCCGACGACGATCCAGAGATCGATCGCTCCTGTCAGATCCTTGAGCCAGAGATCGGGTTCCTCGTCGGTCGACAATCCCTTGCCGAACTCCAGATACTCGTTGGCGAACAACATGAATGCCAGCAGACGCACCATCATTCGGGCGTCGTTTTCGGAGGGGTGACGGGCGAGCGTCAGCGAGAAGTCCTCGTAGACGTTTCGATCCATGTCCGCAATGGACAGATCGACCTTGAAAATCGTTGCTTTGAGTGCCATGAATACTTGCGAAAAGTCCCGCGAATGTCGCCGTAGCGCCTGAAACAATTGCTAGCGGCCAAGCCGACCCGGCGGAAGATGGTGAGGAACGAAGGCCGCTATACTAGCCGAAAACCTGCCGCCCCCCACTCGATGCGCCCAATACCCACAGCCATATATCGCACGATTCGTATCGCTCTTATTGCCCTGACCGGCATGATGGCGACGAATGGCTTTGCGCTTGACGCGACCGACCCGTTCGCAACGGACGCAATCACGCCTCTGCCGCCTCAGATCGCGCCGTTACCCGAGAGCAGCTTTATCCCTTGCCTGCCGATGCAAGAAGGCACGGCCTACGGCGTTCTCGAAGTTGTCGACCGTGCGCTCTGCCAGAACCCGAGAACCCGCGAAGCCTGGGCCAACGCGCGCATCCAGGCGGCGCAGGTAGGCGTGGCGCAAGCGAACTTCCTGCCCGACCTCGATGGACGCGTCGGCACCAGCCGGACGTCCGGCAGCACCGATACCACGACGCAGAACAATGCCTCACTCACCCTCTCCTGGCTGCTCTACGACTTCGGCGCCCGCTCTGCCAATCTGGAGAACGCGCGCCAGCTGCTCAGCGCTGCCTCGCTCACGCTCGACGCGACCGTGCAGACCGTCTTTCTCGACGCGCTCCGTGCCTACTACGCCACACAGGCCGCGCGCGCGGCCGTGACAGCGGCTGTGGAATCCGAGAAAGCCAGCCGCGAAAGCCTGACGGCGGCCGAAGTGCGCTACAAGGTCGGCACCGGTACACCGGCTGACCGCCTGCAAGCGCAGACCGCCTGGTCTCAGGCAACACTCACGCGGATCAAGGCTGAAGGCATCCTGCGCACAGCCTACGGAACACTGGCCAATGTGATGGGGCTGGACGCCAGCGACCCGCTGACCCTGGCGGAAATCCCGAAGATCCCGGCCGATGCCCGGATCGAACGCGATGTGGAGACCCTGATCGACGAGGCCCGCGTACGCCGCCCGGAACTCAAGGCGGCCGAAGCGCGGGTTAGCGCGGCGCGATCGAATGTCGAATCCGCCCGCGCCTCCGGCAAACCGAGCGTTTCCCTTGGTACCGGCGCAAGCTGGCAGGGAACGGATACGAGCGGTGGCAACGACTTCAGCAACCGCAGCAATTCGATCGGACTGATGCTGTCGATACCCATCTTTTCCGGCTTTGAAACAACGTACAACGTCCGGACAGCCGAAGCCCGTATCGACGCCGCCAGTGCCTTGCGCGACAACGTCAACCTGCAGGTCGCGCTCGACGTGTGGACCGCGTACCAGGAGCTGACCACCGCCAGCCAGACGCTCACCGCCAGCGCCGACCTGCTGGCCAGCGCCGAGCAATCGGAACGGGTGGCGCTTGGCCGCTACAAGGCGGGCGTCGGCAACATCCTTGACGTGCTCAACGCCCAGAGCGCGCTCGCCAATGCCCGCCTGCAGCGCATCCAGGCCGCGCTCGACTGGTATGTGACGCGTGCGTCGCTGGCCAAGGCGGTCGGTACGCTGGACAACAGCCTGCTCAGCCCCGCCTCTCCTGCAGCAAACCCGGTGACTTCGCCATGAAACCGCTCATCAGAAATTCCTTCCTCGTTCTCGTCGTCGCAGCATTGGCTGGCGGTGGCTGGTATGCGGCCAAGCACAGCCAGACGAAGACGCCGGAAGAACGCTACCGATTGCAGGCCGTTGAGAAAGGCGACATCACGCAGACGGTCTCGGCCAACGGCACACTCAACCCCGTCGTGCTCGTCAGCGTCGGCACCCAGGTTTCAGGCACGGTGACCAAGCTCTACGTCGATTTCAACGACAAGGTCGAGAAGGGCCAGCCCTTGCTCGAACTCGATCGATCGCTGCTTGCCGCGCAAGCCCGGCAGTCGGCCGCCAACATCGGCAACATCTCGGCCGCGCTGGAGTTGGCGCGCGCCAACGAAGCGCGCATGAAGGAGCTGTTCGCGCAGGAGTACGTTTCCCGGCAGGAGTTCGACCAGGCCATGCAGGCACGGAAGTCGGCCGAAGCCCAATTGGCGCAGGCCCGCGCGCTCGCCGATCGCGATCAGGTCAACCTCAACTACACGACGATCCGCTCGCCGGTGTCAGGCATCGTCGTCGA
>JAGNOM010000355.1 GCA_017990155.1 Propionivibrio sp.
CTGGGGCGATGTACCGGGATCGAACCGGTGACACTTGGAATCACAATCCAATGCTCTACCAACTGAGCTAACACCGCCATTGTTCTGGCGCGCCCGGCGAGACTCGAACTCACAACCCCCGGCTTAGAAGGCCGGTGCTCTATCCGGTTGAGCTACGGGCGCGAGTCGCGAAACTTTTGGGCTATTACTTCCCGCCGGTACCGCAATTTTTAACACTTACTAAACTGGTCGGGGCGGTGGGATTCGAACTCACGACCCTCTGCTCCCAAAGCAGATGCGCTACCAGGCTGCGCTACGCCCCGAAGAAGCGCGCATTCTACAGACGCGGACTATTGCGGTCAATCAAAAATGTATAGATTTTGAGATGCATTGCATTTATTGGAAAAAACTTGGCTCTTTACTCGGCCATGAGTAGCAAGCCATCCATTTTTCTAGTCACCCTTTCGCGGATTGCTTGCAGTACGCAACGATTTCTGATATTTAATCGCCTCTTTGCAAAAACGAATGGATGGTTCCCGAACATGCCTGAAGACCTGATCCACAAACAGTTCGCCCCCTACGTTCCAAAGAAGGGCGAGGAATATATGAGCGCCAAGCAGTTGGCCCATTTCCGCACCATCCTCGAAACGCTGAAATCGGAATTGATGAGCGACATTGAGCGGACGGTCCACACCATGCAGGACGAAGCCACGGTGTTCGCCGACCCGAATGACCGGGCAAGCCAGGAAACCGACATCGCGATCGAACTGCGCAATCGCGACCGCGAACGCAAGTTGATCAAGAAGATCGAGGATACCATCGGGCTGATCGACAACGGCGACTACGGCTACTGCAGCGGCTGCGGCGTCGAGATCGGAATCAAGCGCCTGGAGGCTCGCCCCACCGCGACCCTTTGCATCGACTGTAAAACGCTTGAAGAAGTCCGCGAACGGCAAGTCGCCAAATAGCCGCGCGGAGCGCGATGGTAGAAAGTACCAAAGCGCGACAAACCAAACAAAAAAGGACGCCGAAGCGTCCTTTTTTGCTGCCGCAATCCCTTGGGTTACGACTGGGTATCAGCGGGTGCTGCGGCAACCGGCGCCGCGACCCCACCCTCCTCCGGCGTCAGCGCCTTCATCGACAGACGCACGCGACCTTTCTCATCAGCCTCGAGAACCTTGACGCGAACCTTCTGGCCTTCCTTCAGGTAATCGGCAACCGCATTGACACGCTCGTTGGCAATTTGCGAGATATGGAGCAGCCCGTCGCGTCCCGGCAGGATGCTGACGATGGCGCCGAAATCGAGCAACTTGAGCACGGTGCCCTCATAAACCCTACCAACCTCGACATCGGCAGTGA
The DNA here is from genome assembly GCA_017990155.1 of Propionivibrio sp. Taxonomy (GTDB): domain Bacteria; phylum Pseudomonadota; class Gammaproteobacteria; order Burkholderiales; family Rhodocyclaceae; genus Propionivibrio. The sequence goes on from JAGNOM010000355.1 coordinate 1,339, forward strand.
TCGCTTCAATGCGCGACTTGGCGGCGTTGGCCGCTTCGCCATTGACCGAGGCGATCGTGATCGTGCCATCTTCCTTGATGTCGATCGTCGTTCCGGTCTCTTCTGTAATGGCGCGGATGACTGCTCCACCCTTCCCGATAACGTCACGAATCTTTTCCGGATTGATCTTCATCGTGTAGAGACGCGGTGCGTAGGTCGAAACCTCTTCACGCGGACCAGAAGCCGAACTCTGCATCTGGCCCAGGATGTGCAAACGCGCTTCCTTGGCCTGTGCCAGTGCGACTTGCATGATTTCCTTGGTAATACCCTGGATTTTGATGTCCATCTGCAGCGCCGTCACGCCCGAATCCGTGCCCGCGACTTTGAAGTCCATGTCGCCAAGGTGATCTTCGTCGCCGAGGATGTCGGTCAGAACAGCAAATCGATTGCCGTCCTTGATCAAGCCCATGGCGATGCCGGCCACGTGCGACTTGAGCGGAACGCCAGCATCCATAAGCGCTAAGGACGAGCCACAGACCGAGGCCATCGAGCTCGAACCATTCGACTCGGTAATCTCTGAAACGACTCGCATCGTGTAGGAAAAGTCTTCCGGCTTCGGCAACACGGCGATCATCGCGCGCTTGGCCAGACGTCCATGGCCGATCTCACGACGCTTCGGCGTACCAACGCGGCCGCACTCACCGGTGGCATAAGGCGGGAAGTTGTAGTGCAGCATGAAGCGCTCGCGGTATTCACCCGCGAGCGAATCGATGATCTGCTCATCACGTCCGGTACCCAGAGTCGCCACGACTAAAGCCTGCGTTTCACCGCGAGTGAACAGCGCCGAACCATGGGTGCGCGGAAGCACGCTCGAACGGATGGCGATCGGACGGACCGTGCGCGTATCGCGCCCGTCGATCCGCGGCTCGCCGGCCAGAATACGGCCGCGAACGATGCGCGACTCGATGTCAAAGAAAAGATTGCTGATCGTGGAAGCATCCGGTGCGCCTTCGCCTGCGGTCAGCACTTCGATCGCCTTCTTCGAAATTTCGTTGATGCGCTGCGTGCGCAACTGCTTGCTGGTGATGCTAAATGCTTCCTGCAGGTCGGCTTCGACCAGCGCGTTGAGTTTTTCGACCAACGCTTCATTCTTCGCAGCCGGCGCCCAATCCCACTCTGGCTTCCCGGCTTCCTCTACCAACTCATTGATCGCCGTAATAACCGCTTGCATATGATCGTGGCCGTAGACCACCGCACCGAGCATGACTTCTTCCGACAGGATGTCAGCTTCCGACTCAACCATCAAAACGGCCGTTTGCGTTCCGGCAACAACGAGGTCAAGTTGGCTGCTCTTGAGTTGGGTCAGCGACGGGTTGAGTACGTATTGGCCGTTGATGTAGCCGACGCGCGCTGCGCCAATCGGTCCGTCAAACGGGATACCCGAGACGGCCATCGCGGCCGACGCGCCGATCATTGCGGGAATATCCGGGTCAATTTCCGGATTGAGCGACACCACCATCGCCACGACTTGCACTTCGTTATAGAAGCCTTCCGGGAACAGCGGACGCAGCGGACGATCGATCAGACGCGAGGTCAGCGTCTCTTTTTCCGATGGACGTCCCTCACGCTTGAAGAAACCGCCAGGAATCTTGCCTGCGGCATAGGTCTTTTCGATGTAATCAACTGTCAGCGGAAAGAAATCCTGGCCCGGCTTGACCGACTTGTTGCCAACCACGCTGACCAGCACGACGGTGTCATCCATTGACACGATAATGGCAGCACCGGCCTGACGGGCAATCTCACCCGTTTCCAGGGTAACTTGATGCGCTCCGTAGCTAAAAGTCTTCTTGGCGATAGTAAACATATTTACCTCTCTCAATAGTTCAACGCGCGGACCCACGACACCGGTCCGCAATTCAACAACACGCCGAAATGGCGAAACACTGCAAATACAACAACAGCGGCGCAGTCCGCTCGGGACTGGCCGCTGTCATGTGTTCGGATGC
>JAGNOM010000076.1 GCA_017990155.1 Propionivibrio sp.
TGGGCGAAGTCTGGGTGGCCCTGCCGCAGCTTTCGAGCCATCCCGACGACGTGCCGGAAATTGCCGGCCTGCTGCTGTCGCATCTGGTCGAACGCAACGAAGTGCCCTCACGACGCTTCTCGAGCGCTGCGCTGAACGCGTTGCGCCTGCATCACTGGCAGGGCGAATGGGCGGAATTGCTGGCGACAGTGCGTAACCTGGCGTTGGCCGCGCTCGACGAAGAAATTTCGCTTGAAGACGTGGATAGCGTTCTGCTGCGCGATGCCAGCACGGCACCGAAAGCGCCCCCGGCGCTGCCCCTGTTCAACCAACCCTTGCGCGAGGCGCGCGAGGCTTTCGAGCGTCTATACTTTGAGCATCATCTGAAAGGCGAAGGCGGCAACATGACGCGGATCGCGGACCGGACCGGCCTTGAACGCACGCACCTGTACCGCAAGTTGAAACAGCTCGGCTTGAGTGCCGGAAAGCGTAGCGAAGAACAGGAAGCCTGATCGAAGATTGCGCTGAGCAACAAACACTGCAGGGGGAATAATGAGAATCGTCATCCTCGGGGCCGGACAAGTCGGTTCCAGTGTCGCGCAGAGTCTGGTTTCGGAGAGCAACGACATCACGGTCGTCGATACCGACCGGGCCTGCCTGGAAAACCTGCAGATCCGCTACGACCTGCGGACGGTGGTCGGCAACGCGGTGTTGCCGTCGACGCTCAGGGACGCCGGAATCGAAGACGCCGACATGCTGATCGCGCTGACCAAGAGCGATCAGACCAATCTCGTCGCGTGCAAGCTCGCGCATACGCTCTTTCACGTGCCGACGCGCATCGCCCGCCTGCGTTCGCGCGAGTATTTTGATCGGCCGGAACTACTCAACGACGACAATTTTGCCGTCAGCTACGCGTTGTGCCCCGAGCAGGTGATTACCGACTACCTGATCAAGCTCATCGACTTTCCCGAGGCGCTGCAAGTCCTGTCGTTCGCCAACGGGCTGGTCTCGCTGATCGGCGTCCGGGTGTACGCCGACGGCCTGATGGTCGGGCGGCCGCTCAAGGAGATGGGCGAGCATCTCGGCGACGGCATCGAGGCGCGCATCGCCGCCATCTACCGGCGCGATCACGCGATCACGCCGACCGGCGATACGGTCCTTGAAGATGGCGACGAAGTCTTCCTGCTGGCCGCCGAAGTGCATATCCGGCGCGTCATGGTCGAGCTGCGGCGAATGACGACGCCAGTCAAGCGCGTCATCATCGCCGGCGGCGGCAACATCGGGCTGCGCGTCGCCAAGCGCCTCGAAGGTCGGTGCATGGTCAAGCTGATCGACCACAACAACGCGCGCTCGCAGTTCATCGCCAACCAGCTCGGTAACGGCCTGGTCCTGCTCGGTGACGCCACCGACGAAGAGCTGCTGCAACAGGAGGCGATCGACGAATCCGATCTGTTCATGGCGCTGACCAACGACGACGAAGACAACATCATGTCGGCGTCGCTGGCCAAGAGCCTCGGTTGCAAGCGGGTGCTGGCGCTGATCAACCGACACGTGTATGCCGAACTGGTGCAGAGCGGGCCGATCGATATCGCCATTTCGCCGGCGCTGGTCTCGATCGGCGACTTGCTGACGCGCGTCCGGCGCGGTTTCGTCGTCAAGGTACACAGCCTGCGGCGTGGCGCGGCCGAGGCCATCGAACTGGTCGTTCATGGCGACCGCAAGAACTCGCGCGTCGTCGGCCGGATGGTCGGCGAATTGCCGCCGATCGAAGGGGCCATCGTCGCCGCGATCGTGCGCGGCAGTGCGATCGACACGCCCGGAAATCCCTCCGGGTACGAGGTCACCGAAAAAGCCGACAAGGGCCAGGTGTTGATCGCACACAAGGAAGTGATGATCGAGAGCGGCGATCACGTCATCGTGTTCTGCATGAGCAAGAAGGTCGTCAAGAAGGTCGAGAAGCTGTTCGAAGTCGGCTTGCACTTCTTCTGAGCGCCCGGTCATGCGAAGCCTTTATCCGGTACTGCACGTCCTTTCGCTCGTCATCCTGATCTTCGGGCTGACGATGCTGGTTCCCCTCGCCGTGTCCTGGGGTTTGCGCGATGGCGCCGAGCGCGCCTTTGATGAGGCCATTCTGCTGACGCTCGCCGTCGGCGCGCTGCTCGGTTATGTCACGCGCAAGAGCAAGCGCGATCTGCGTATCCGCGATGGCTTCCTGATGGTGGCGCTGGTGTGGACGGTGCTGCCGGCGTTCGCCGCGGTGCCGCTGATCGCCCAGCTCGACCTCAGCTTCACCGACGCCTATTTCGAGACGGTGTCGGGACTGACGACGACGGGTGCGACGATCCTGACCGGGCTCGACGCGCTGCCCGTGTCGATCAACTTCTGGCGGACGCAACTCGTTTGGCTGGGCGGGATGGGCCTCATCGTTCTGGCGGTCGCTGTTCTACCGCTGCTGGGTATCGGCGGCCGGCAGATGTTCAAGGCCGAGACGCCGGGGCCGATGAAGGACTCGAAGATGACTCCGCGCATCGCCGAAACGGCCAAGGGGCTGTGGGGCGTCTACGCCGGCTTTTCCTTGTGCTGCATGCTTGCCTACCACTGGGCCGGGATGCCTTGGCTGGACGCCATCATGCATACCTTCTCGACCATGGGGCTCGGCGGTTTCTCCAGCCATGACGCGAGTTTCGGCTACTTCAATTCGGTCGCGATCGAGAGTGTCGCGATCGTCTTCATGCTGATCGCCGGGATGAACTTCGCGACCCACTTCATCGCGCTCTCCGGGCGCAGCCTGCGTGCCTACCGGGTCGATCCCGAGGCCGGGTGGTATCTGGCGGTGACGCTGGGCAGCGTGGTCGGCATCGCCATTTTCCTCATGGCGCACCAGGTCTATCCGGATGCCGGCGAGGCGTTTCGCCGGGCGGCATTCAACGTCATTTCGATTGCGACCACGACCGGCTTCGCGACCGTCGACTACGCGTTGTGGCCGATGTTCGCCCCGCTGTGGATGCTCTTTCTGTGCAGCTTTGCCACCAGCGCCGGTTCCACGGGCGGCGGCATCAAGATGATCCGCGCGATCCTGCTTTACAAGCAGGTCAATCGCGAGATGGTGCGCGCCATCCATCCCAACGCCGTGTACCAGGTGCGGATTGGCTCAGAGTCCGTCCCGGTCAACATCCTCTTTGCCGTGCTGGCTTTCGGTTTTGTCTACGTCGCCTGCATCGTGTCGATGACGCTGCTGCTCTCGCTCACCGGGCTCGACATCATCACCGCCTTCTCGGCCGTTGTCGCCAGCATCAACAACACCGGCCCGGGGCTGGGTCAGGTCGGGCCGTCCACGACCTTCACCTCCCTGAACGATTTCCAGACCTGGGTGTGTACCTTCGCCATGCTGCTCGGCCGTCTCGAGATATTCACCCTGCTCGTCGTGCTGACGCCCGCTTTCTGGCGCAAGTAGGCGTTTCCGGCGGATAATCGCCCTTTGCTTTTCAGGCGGAACCCGACGTGACCCGACCCCGCAACGACAACTTCCTGCGTGCCCTGCTCAAGGAACCGACCGACCACACGCCGCTGTGGCTGATGCGTCAGGCCGGCCGTTATCTGCCCGAATACTGCGAAACTCGCAAACGCGCCGGCAGCTTCCTGCAATTGTGCAAATCGCCCGACCTCGCCTGCGAAGTGACCTTGCAACCCTTGTCGCGCTTTGATCTCGACGCTGCGATCCTGTTCTCGGACATCCTCACCGTCCCCGATGCGATGGGCCTCGGCCTTTATTTCACCGAAGGCGAAGGCCCCAAGTTCGAGCGGCCGCTGCGTGAAGAGTGGGCGATCCGCGATCTCACCGCGCCCGACCCCTACAGCCACCTGCGTTACGTGATGGACGGCGTCTCAGAGATTCGCCGTGCGCTCGACAACTCGGTGCCGCTGATCGGCTTTTCCGGCAGTCCGTTCACTTTGGCCTGTTATATGGTTGAGGGCGGGTCGAGCAGCGATTTCCGGCGCGTCAAGACCATGCTCTACGACCGTCCGGACCTGCTGCACCGCATCCTTTCAGTGACCACCGACGCCGTGATCGCCTACCTGAATGCGCAGATCGAGTCTGGCGCGCAGGCGGTGATGATCTTCGATTCCTGGGGCGGCGCGCTGTCGGCGGCGGCTTACCAGGAGTTCTCGCTGCAGTACATGCAGCGCATCGTCGCTGGCCTGATCAAGGAGAAGGACGGCGAACGCGTGCCGTCGATCGTGTTCACCAAGGGCGGCGGTCTGTGGCTGGAGTCGATCGCAGCGATTGGGTGCGATGCGATCGGCGTTGACTGGACGATTGACATCGGCGAGGCCCGTCGCCGTGTCGGCGACAAGGTCGCCTTGCAGGGCAACCTCGACCCGAACGTGCTTTTCGCCTCGCCGGAGCGCATCGCCGCCGAAGCGACGAAGGTGCTCGACAGCTATGGTCCCGGCGACACCGGGCACGTCTTCAACCTCGGCCACGGCATTTCGCAATACACGCCGCCAGATCATGTGACGGCGCTGGTCGACGCCGTGCATGGCTACCGCAGGGGTCCGAAAAAGTATCGGGATTCGGCGATTTAACTATTGACTTATGCACAGAATCCGGTTTCGGTCACAGAATCTTAACAACTCCTAGCAGAATCAAACGCTTATATTTATCTTATTGATTTTAAAGGATAAGTTTTGTGCCTCATTTTTCGGCAGAGTAAGAAAAACCCTGACAGGAAGCCGACTTGGACGATCTGTCCGGGATTAACCCACAGACTTATCCACAGAAATTGTGCACAACTTCGAATCCCTAGAAAAGTTAATGAGTTACGCCACTATTGACGAAGTAGCACGAGCTTTTGTCGCTAAATCGACGCGGTCGGACGATGCCTTCCGGCATCTGTCGATGGCGAACGGCATGCAAGGAAGCGCATGCAGATAGTCCGGGTCGCACTTGACGTTCCCTTGCACCGGTTTTTTGACTATCTGGCACCCGAAGGCGAAGCGCTGACGGTGGCCGACATCGGCCTGCGCGTGCGCGTGCCCTTCGGCCGCCAGTCGAAGATCGGTGTGCTCGTCGAGTTGCCGGCAAGCAGCGATTTTTCGCCGGCGCAGCTCAAATCGGTTGAAAGCATTTTGCGCGATCTGCCGCCGCTGCCGCCGGACTGGTTCCGGCTGTGCGAGTTTTGCGCCGCCTACTATCAGGCACCGCTCGGCGAGGTGATGATCTCGACCCTGCCAGCCGGCTTGCGCCGGGTCGATCCGCCCAAGGCGCGCGCGACACGGCGTGTTACCAAGAACCTGCCGGCACAGACTCGTCCGACACTAACAGCAGAGCAGCAAGTCGCACTTGACCGGATCGCCGCCGATGGCGGTGCGGATGGCGACTCCTTCCGCGCCTATCTCCTGCACGGTGTCACCGGCAGCGGCAAGACCGAGGTCTATCTGCGCCTCGTCGAGCGTGCGCTGGCCGCCGGCAAGCAGGCCTTGTTGCTGGTGCCGGAAATCAACCTGACGCCGCAGCTGGAGGCGCGCGTCGCCGCCCGTTTTCCCGAGGCCGGACTCGCCAGTCTACACAGCGAACTCACCGAGGCCGCGCGCACGCGCAACTGGCGCGCCGCGCTCGACGGTTCGGCGCGCATCGTGCTCGGCACCCGCCTGGCCATTTTCACGCCCTTGCCCGATCTCGGCCTGATCGTCGTCGATGAAGAACATGATGCCTCGTTCAAGCAGCAGGACGGCATGCGCTACTCGGCGCGCGACGTCGCCGTCTTCCGTGCGCGCGAACGCGGCATCCCGATTGTGCTCGGCTCGGCGACGCCATCGCTGGAAAGCTGGGCCAATGCCACCGACACGCGCACGCCGGCGCGCTACACGCTGCTGACGCTGCACGAGCGCGCCGTCGAGAACGCTCGCCTGCCGGCGGTTCAGCGCATCGATACGCGGCTGGAGAAACTGCAGGACGGACTATCGGGCGTCCTGCTGCGCGCCATCGGGCAACGGCTCGAGCGCGGCGAACAAAGCCTCGTCTTCCTCAACCGGCGCGGCTATGCGCCGGTGCTGACCTGCACCTCGTGCGGCTGGATTTCGCATTGCACGCGCTGCGCTGCCAATCTCGTTCTGCATCTCGCCGACGGGCGCCTGCGTTGTCATCACTGCGGCTTCGAGTGCCGCGTGCCGCGCGCTTGCCCGACCTGCGGCAATCAGGACATCCAGCCGTTCGGGCGCGGCACGCAACGCATCGAAGCCGTTCTTTCCGAACGTTTTCCGCAAGCGCGCATCCTGCGCGTCGACCGCGATTCCGCCAAGAGCCGGAAACAGTGGGAAGTCCTCGTCGAGCAGATTCACGCCGGCGAGGCCGACATCCTCGTCGGCACGCAGATGCTGGCCAAGGGGCACGACTTCCCCAAGCTGACGCTGGTCGGTGCGCTCGGTGCCGATGCCGCGCTGTTCGCCTCCGACTGCCGCGCACCCGAGCGCCTGTTTGCCCAGCTGATGCAGGTCGCCGGCCGCGCCGGCCGCGCCGAACTGCCGGGCGAAGTGCTGATCCAGACGCAGTTCCCCGAGCATCCGCTCTACGCGGCGCTCGTCAAGCACGACTTCCCGGCCTTCGCCAACGAGCAGCTCAAGGAGCGCGAGCAGGCCGGCTTCCCGCCTTACGCTTATCAGGCCATGCTGCGTGCCGAGGCGCCGCAGATCGCCGATTCGCTGGCCTTCCTGACGACGGCGCGCGCCTGGCCGGAAGCGAGTGCCCACGCCGACGTGATGCTCTACGACCCGGTGCCGATGCGCATGGCGCGGCGCGCCAATCTCGAACGCGCGCAGCTGCTCGTCGAATCGCCGTCACGACGTGCCTTGCAGAATTTCCTCAGCGCATGGGGCGCGCTGCTCGATGCCATCAAGGCGCCGTCACGCCTGCGCTGGCATCTCGAAGTCGATCCGCTGGAGTTCTGAGGTCTCGCTGTGCTGCGTTCGAGCCGCGTAGAATGCAGCCATGACCAGAATAACCCTCCGGCTCCTGCTGTCGCTGTTCGGTGCTCTTGTGATCTGCACCCCCGCCCGGGCCGGCGAACAGCCTGCCGCTCCGGGCAGTGAGGCCGCGCGCCCGGTGATCGTGGTCGATGTCGATGCCGAGAATCCGCCCTTCATGTATAGCCGCGCCGGTTACGCCGTCGGTCTCTATCCGGCCGTAATTCGGGCCGCGCTCGGACGTTGCCACGATAACGTTCGCGTCCAGGCCAAGCCGTGGAGGCGCGCATTCGTCGAAATCGACAAGGCGCAGGCGGGCGTCGGCGGTCTCTACAAGAACGCCGAACGGCTGGCGAAGTACGACTTCAGCGAGCCGATCTACGTCGAGAACATCGCCGTCTTCTACCGTACGGTGCGGCCATTTGACTTCAGGACGGTGGCCGATCTGTACGGCAAGCGGGTCGGCGTCCTGCGCGGTTGGTCCTACGGCGACGACTTCGACGCAGCGCGCAGGAATGGCGCCATCGCAACCGAGGAAGTGTCGAGCGACCGCTCCAATTTCCTGAAGCTGACGGACGGGCGCCTTGACGCCGTGCTGGCGATCGAAGAGGCCGGGCAGGCGGCGATGGCCGCATCGGGGCTGCACGGCATCGAACAGGCCAATGCCTATCTCGCCAGCTATCCCGTCTATCTGGCATTCAGCAAGAAGGCGGCGAAGAGTGATCTGCTCGCGTGTTTCAACAAGGCCTTGGCCGGGATGAAACAGGACGGTGCGTTCGAACGCATCGTGGGTCAGGAGCTCGGGCGATAGCTTCGCCGGAACGGCGCGTTTTGCCGGTCCGTCGGTTCGGAGTTGCCGCTTTCCCCGGTATTGCGCGTCGTCCGTGTGCCATGGCGGCCTTGGACCAGCGAAGAAAGCATGGCACGCGCCTTGCGTCTCCCTGCCTCCCATCAGTGCAAGGAGGCGGCAATGAAAATCGAGCAATCGGCCGTGGCGATGACGGCCGGCCATAGCTTTTCCAGTGAACACGAGATCAGGATCGAATCGACGAGCAGTTTCCGGACGCTGTTCGACGGGGCCGCGCAGGCGTCGGAGTTATCCGCCATCAGCGAAGAAGACCGGCAGCGGCAATTGTTGCTGGTCCTCGAATCGCTGATCGCGCGCATGTTGGAGTTCATCACCGGAAACCGCAGTTCGCGCGTCAGCGACCTGCGCGAAGCGCTACCCAAGGAAAGCTCGACGCCACAAGCGCCACGCGCGCGCCAGACCGAGATCGAATGGACGACCGAGACGACCGAATCGATTCGCGAGCAGGAGCGGACGGCGTTCGCATCGACTGGCAAGGTCCAGACGGCGGACGGGCGAACGCTTGATTTCACGCTCGATCTCGCCATGTGCCGCGACTTCTCGTGCGAACGCAAGGCCATCACCGTCGAGAAGGCGGTGCTGCGCGACCCGCTGGTGATCAACTTCGACGGCAAGGCAGCAGAACTTTCGGGCAAGTGTTTTGCCTTCGATCTCGACTGTGACGGAGCGACGGAATCGGTCGCCGCTTTGGCCAGCGGCAGCGCGTATCTCGCTTTCGACCGCAACGACGATGGGCGCATCAACGACGGCAGCGAGCTCTTCGGCACGAAATCCGGCAACGGCTTCGCCGATCTCGCCGCGTTCGACGACGACGGCAACCGCTGGCTGGACGAAAACGACGCCGTCTTCGACCGTCTGCGCATCTGGGAACCCGCCGATGCCGGTGAGGCGCGCCAGAGCACGCTGAGGGAGCGCGGCGTCGGCGCGCTCTATCTCGAGTCGGTGGCCACGCCTTTCTCGCTGACCGATTCGGAAAACCGGCTGCTCGCCCAGATCCGCGCCAGTGGCGTCTACCTGCGCGAGGATGGCGGTGTCGGCACGCTGCAACAGGTCGATCTGGCCGTCTAGAAGCGGTTTGCGGGGCGGAGAACGGTGCTCCGCCTCCGTAATTCCCGCAGGACGTTGCGCAAACTACGGATTTTCAGCAGGTCGCGATTCTGCGAGCATCTGATCGGGATTCCGCCGGAGCGGGGTCGGGTGTGCGGAGAGACTCATGGCAGATTTGGCGGATCAGAACAGGATTGTGGCAGTGCAGCGTGACCACACCGGCGTGGCGCCGGATACCCCGGCGTGCATCCCCGAGGGTGACGCCGCAAGTACCGAGTTCAACCATTTCGCCGAACGCGTGCTGCCGACCCTCAAGCAGTTGCGCCTGGCGCGCCAGCTGGCCGAGACGCTGGCCGGCGAACCGGTCTTGTCTGAGCCGGCCAGGATCGGCCGTTTCGCCCTGGAATCGATCCTGTCGATCGACGCAACGCTGCGCATGACCGGCGTCTACGATCTCTCCGAACTCGCCGTGCTCGAAAGCGACGCCACGCGGATGAACGCCGTCTGCCGCGTGCTCGACGAAGTGGGCGGGCGACTGCACGCACTGGCACGGGCGCTTGCCCGGCAGATGGAGCACGCCGGCGAAGGGTGCGACACAGCAGCGCTGACCGCCTTGCTTGCGGCGCTCACCGCGCCACCCGATTCCGGCCGCGCAGCCTGAAGCCGGCAAGCATCGTCATTCGGGAACGGAGCAGCTTGAGTCACTTGCACCGGTGTGTCGAAGATGATCGCGAGATAACCCGGAGAGGTTTACCGGCACAACCATTAGCCCGGGCAAGCGGAAAGCACTTCTGCGAAGGTGCAATAAACCTATGTCATAAGACCTATATGTCCATTCTTTGTCCGGCGGTAGAATGCCAGACCGCAAATAGTCCTTGGTTTTTATCCCATGCATTCCACCCTCTCCGACCTCGCCGCCGCCGGCGTCTCCCTGTTCGGGCAGGGTTCCCGTCTGCTCAAGCTCCGCTTTCCCGAATCCAGTGGTTTTAGCGAAGAGTCCCTGTTGCCACACCGGTTGGCCGGCGAAGAAGGGCTATCGGTCAGCTATCGTTACGTTTTGGACTGTCTCTCCGCCGACACCCACCTCGAACTCAAGA
>JAGNOM010000077.1 GCA_017990155.1 Propionivibrio sp.
TACCAGAAGAAGAAGTACCCGGAAATGAAGCTGGTGGCCGACCGCTTTGGCGTGGCCGAGAGCCTGGATGAAACCTATCGCACGACGCAAGACCTGATGCGCGCCAACCCGGATCTCGGCGGCGTGGTCGCTTTCGGCAGCCAGGGTCCGATCGGTGCCGGCAAGGCCGTTCTCGATGCCAAGAAGACCGCCAAGGTCGCAGTCGTCGGGCCGTTCTCCCCGGGCCAGGGCGCCAAGCTGATCAAGGACGGCGCGATTCGTGAAGGCTTCATCTGGAATCCGTCGCTGGCTGGTGAAGTGATCGTGCACGTCGCCAAGATGGTCATCGATGGCAAAGAGCCGACCGATGGCATGGAAATTCCTGGACTCGGCAAGGTCGTCGTCGACAAGGCCACCAAGAACATCCGTGGTCAAAAGCTTGAAGCAATCAACAAGGGCTCGATCGACAAGTTGGTCGGGATGGGTCTTTGATTCGGAAGCATTGCGGTACCTATTGCGGTTTGAAATAGTGGCTGACACCCTGTCCACCGTTCGTGGTGAGCTTGTCCCCCAGGGGGATTTCCTTCGGGGCATCGAACCATGAACAGGCGCACTGCGGGCATCTAGCCCTTCGACAGGCTCAGGGCGAACGGTGGGAGAGGACCGCCAGTCACGAACCTCAATAGTCTAGTCTGAAGCAAACAAGCCTGACCCGGCCCCAGCCCTTCGAACCGTCGAGGGGAGGGCGGGTCAGGTTTGCGAGCGATATATACAGATACACCAGCACCTGCTTTACCTTCGTCCAGCATCAGCCGGAAGCCACCGGAAACAGCCAGCAGCAGCAAGGAGCACAGACAATGAGCGAGCAAGTCGTTCAATCCAGCACAGCGGAGAAGAAACCCTTCGTCCGCATGCGCAATGCCACACAGAAGTTCGCCGGCGTAACGGCGCTGTACGCCCTCGACTGGGACATCGTTCCCGGCGAGGTTCATTGTTTGATGGGCGAGAACGGCTGTGGCAAGTCGACCGCGATCAAGATTCTCTCCGGCGTGAATATCCCGGAAGAAGGCACCGTCATCGAAATCGACGGCAAAGAGTATCCACGCCTGACGCCGGCACAATCGAAGGCGCTCGGCCTGCATGTGATCTACCAGGATCTTTCGCTGTTCCCGAATCTGACCGTCGCCGAGAACATCGCGATGGAAGACGCGCTGCATAGCCTTGGCAAGCTGGTCCATCGCGATCAGATGATCGAACGCGCCAAAGCGGCGTTGAAGCGCCTCGACGTCACGCTGCCACTCGACGAAAAGGTCGGCAACCTGCCGATCGCCCAGCGCCAGCTGGTCGCCATCTGCCGCGGCTTGGCCTCCGATGCGCGCCTGTTGTTCATGGACGAACCGACTGCTTCGCTGACGCGCTCCGAGGTCAACTCGCTGCTCGACGTCGTGCGCCGGCTCAAGAAGGACGGCATCGCGGTCGTCTTCGTCAGCCACCGTCTCGATGAAGTGGTGGAAATCGCCGAGCGCGTCACCGTACTGCGCGACGGCCGCAAGCTGGGAACCTACCCGGCGGAAACGCTGAACGACAAGAAACTCGGCGAACTGATGACCGGCATGCAGATCGAGCACAAGGTGCGCGCGCAGGATCGCAGCGCCGCCGAACCGATTCTTGAAGTGAAGAAGCTGACCCGGCGCGGCGAATATCGCGACGTCAACTTCACCGTACACAAGGGCGAAGTGCTCGGCATCACGGGCCTCTTGGGCGCCGGGCGCACCGAACTGGCGCTGAGCATCTTCGGCATGAGTCCGCCGGACGAAGGCGAGATTCGCCTGGCCGGCGAGCCGATGCGGGCACGTTCCAATCGTCAGGCAATCGACGCTGGTATCGCTTATGTATCTGAAGATCGTCTGTCGATCGGCGTCAATATGCGCCAGTCGGTACAGGACAACATGGTGCTCGCCGTGCTGCATCGGCTGGCGTCGAAGGTCGGTTGGGTTTCCCCGGCAAGCCGTCACGACACCGCGGCCAAATGGCGCGACAAGCTGCGCATCAAGATTCCTGCGCTCGAAGCGCCGGTCAGTCAGCTTTCCGGCGGCAACCAGCAGCGCGTGGTGCTGGCCAAGTGGCTGGCAACGGAACCGAAGCTGCTGATCCTCGATTCGCCGACGGTCGGCGTCGACATCGGCAACAAGCAGGGCATTTACGAGATCGTACATAGCCTTGCCGAACTCGGCATGAGCGTGCTGATGATTTCCGACGAAGTGCCCGAGGTCTATTACAACTGCGATCGCGTGCTGCACATGCGCAGCGGCCAAATCATCGACGAGTTCGTCCCGGGACGCGACTCGGAAGACCAGATCCGGGAGAAGATCTATGCATAGCCTCCAAAATCTCTTTACGCGCTTCAAGCGCAGTTCGGAAGCCTATCTGACGGCGGTGATCCTGCTTTTCGTCGTCATCCTGAGCTTCGCCACGCCCGACTTCCTGACGCTGAACAACTGGGTCGACCTGATCGAAAGTTATTCGGTGACGGCGATTCTGGCCATTGGCCTGTTCGTCGTGCTGGTCACCGGCGGCATCGATATTTCCTTCGCCGCCACGGCGTCGGTTGCGCAATACACCGCCGCGTATGCAGCGACCCGGCTCAACCTGCCACCGCCCGTGGTTCTGCTGGTCGGTCTGACGGTCGGCACGCTGCTCGGCTTCTTCAATGCCATCCTGATCGACCGCCTGCGCGCCACCGCGATCATCATCACCATCTCGACGATGAGCGTGTATTTCGCGCTGCTCATGTACTTCACCGGCGGCAAGTCGATCTACGGTCTGCCCGGCTGGTGGAGCGATTCGATGGTGCTGTTTGAAGTGGCGACCGGGCCGGACCAGACGGCGCGCTTCACCTTGCCGATCCTCGTCATGCTGGTGGTGGCCGTGTTCACCGCCTTCATCATGAATCGCACCTCGCTCGGGCGGCAGCTCTACGCGATGGGCGGCAATCCGGAGGCGGCGCGTCGCGTCGGCGTCAGCCTGTCGACGATGCAGTGGTTCGCTTACGGCTACCTCGGCCTGCTCGCCGGCGTTGCCGGCCTGTTGCAGGCGCACCGCGTCGGCGAAGCGGTGCCGAATGCGATGATCGGCACCGAGTTGAACGTCGTGGCTGCGGCGGTGCTCGGCGGCGCCAGCTTGCTCGGTGGCATCGGTACGGTCAGCGGCGTGGTACTCGGCATCTTCCTGCTCGCGGTCCTGCGTAATGGTCTGAACCTTCTGGGCGTGTCGCCGTATTTCTTCCAGATCGTCATTGGTGTCATTCTGCTTGCATCGACCGGCATCACCGGCCTGAGTCTGCGGCGTCGTCGTGTCGCGGAGGCCTGATGAACACCAAAACCAATGAAACAACTCTTCGAGCCATGCAAATGACGCCTACCGACTCCCCTACCGAACGCCTGCGCAGCTTCTTCCACATGTGCCGCAGCAACAGCAATACCGGGCTGCTGGTCCTGCTTGGCGTGCTGTTCCTGACCTTCTCGCTCTACCTGCCGGGACGCTTCGCTACGCACGACACGCTGGTCTCGATGATGTTCCAGCTGCCGGAACTCGGCCTGCTCGCCCTGGCAATGTTGTTCCCGCTCTTGAGCGGCGGGTTCAACCTGGCGATCATCGCCACGACCAACATGGCCGCGCTGCTCATGGCGTGGATCATGACGACCTACGTTGATCCCACCGGCGGCAACGCCGGGCTGGTGGTCGCGCTGGCGATGATTGCCGGGCTGGTCGCCGTCGTGCTGGTTGGCGCCATCACCGGCTACCTCGTCGCCACACTCAATACGCACCCGATCCTGGTAACGCTCGGCACCATGTCGATCATCAACGGCACCTGCGTCTGGCTCACGCGCGGCAAGCCGATTGCCGGCTTCCCGGACGTCATGCAGGCGATCGGCAACTCGATGCTGCTCGGCATCCCGTTACCGTTCTGGATCTTCACGGCGGCGACGGTCGGGGTGGGATTGCTGCTCTCGCGTACGCGCTTCGGCATCAGCGTCTACATGGTCGGCTCCAATCTTGAAGCCACGCGCTATTCCGGGATCAACACGCGCAACGTGCTGATCGGGATCTACACGGCTTCCAGCGTGATGTGCTGGCTGGCAGCGATCCTGATGATGGCGCGCTTCAATTCGGCGAGCGCCGGCTATGCTGCGTCGTACTTGCTGATTACCGTGCTGGCCGCCATTCTCGGCGGCGTCGATCCGAACGGCGGTTTCGGCAAGGTGTCGGGACTGTTCATCGCGCTACTGGTGTTGCAGGTGATTTCCAGCGGACTCAACCTGCTCGGCGTGAATACGCAGCTCACAGCAGCGACCTGGGGCGGGACGATGATCGTCGTGATGGTTGTACGTTATCTCACCGCGCGCTACGGGCTGTTCAAACCGAAAGCGGCGAAGAAAGTCTGAAGCGATGACGGAGAGGGAAACTTTCTATCACCTCGCCTGGGCGCACGGTGAGGTGACGGTGCGCGCCGTCGGCGGCATGATCGCACCGGTCGAGTTTGATCTGGGTGGCGGACGCCGCATCTCGCCGCTACACGTCGCTCCGTGGAAGCCGGATGGCTTGTCGCCGCTGATGGCCGGTCTGCGCGGCGAATGGCCGTGCCTGCCGTTCGGCCCGGCGCGCGTCCCCGACAACCTGCCGCCCGGCTGGCGCGCCCGCACGCTGGAGAACGGCTGGGATCACGGCTATTGCTCGAATCATCGCTGGGAACTCGTCTCCTGTTCTGACGCCGAGTTGTCTTTCGCCATCGAGCTACCGGCGGATGATCCGGTAGAAAGACTTGAACGCCACATCCGCGCTCAAGCCGATGCGCCGGCGATCGAAGTCGAACTGGTCATTCATCCGCGGCGCGACGCGGTGATCCCGTTCGCGTTGCACCCGACCTTTGTGGTCCCGAAGGAAGGCGTCGAGATCGTCGGCGGCGGCTACGCGGCGGTGCATACCTACCCGATGCCACCCGAGCCAGGCGTTTCGCGCCTGCGTCCGGGCCTCGTCGCCTCGTCGCTCAAGGCACTCCCAGCCGAGGGTGGAACCACACTGGACGTGACGTGCCTGCCGCTACCGTTCAAGTCCGAGGAATTGCTGCAGGTTGCCGAATGCAAGCCGCCGTTCGTCCTGCGCTACGCCGAGCAACATGCCGAAGTGCTGCTCGACTGGGACACGGCGCATCTGCCCGATGCCTTGCTCTGGATCAGCAATGGCGGGCGCGCGCACGCGCCGTGGGCGGGGACGCACTACGCGCTGGGCATCGAGCCGAATAACAGTTGTTTTGACCTGACCAGCGTCGCGACGCCGCCAGAGAGCCATCCGCTGGCGAGACGGACCGGGCTTCAATTGCGGGCCGGTGTTCCGCTGCGCATCGCCTATCGCCTCTCGGCGCGGGCGCTGTAAGACGAGCTGTTGATCCCGCACGAAGAAGTCAAAATACCGTTCGGGCTGAGCTTGTCGAAGCCCGTTCCCTGTCGGCAGGCTTAGGGTGAACCGGCTTCAAACTTCGATTGAGGATGGCGCCTCGCCCTGGCACACATCGACCCATTCGCCCTCGGTCACTTCCGCCATCTGCATCGGGCTGATGCGCACCGCGCTATGGATCGCGCCGGCCGCCGGCAGCACCTCATCGAAGGCCAGCAGCGAGCGGTCGAGATAGACCGGCAGGGGATTCGCCAGCCCGAACGGACACACCCCGCCGACCGGATGACCCGTCAGTGCAACGACCTCGTCCAGCGGCAGCATCTTGCCCTTGCCGAACACGTCCTTGAACTTCTTGTGCTCGATGCGCGCATCGCCGCGCGCCACGAGAAGCATCGATTGACCGCTTCCCAGGCGAAACGCCAGCGTCTTGGCAATGCGCCCCGGCTCGACACCATGCGCTTCGGCCGCCAGCGCGACGGTCGCGGTACTGGTTTCGAGTTCGATGATCGGCAGGTCGAGATCACGGGAGGAGAAGAAATCACGGACGGTTTGCAGGCTCATGGTCGGTAGGTGGATTGAGTGGTTGGAACTGAAGTAGCGCTCAAAGTAGCGATGATGTTCAAGGAACTGTTGATTTTTCGCAAATTTGTTACCCCTGCTTTCATCGGGGGGCAATTATTCCTGTCACCCGCAAGTGACAAGCTGGTCGAACATCAGACATCAACCTGCTTGTCGCGAAGCCGTGTCACGATCTCGGCGATGGGCTTGATCCGACCGGCCTCGACATCCTGCAGGATTGCCGTGGCTTCTGGATAGTTGATGGGTTTGATTTGGGATGAGTCGCGCATGGTCTTGTCCTTGATGCTGCAGAGGTCTGGATGCGCTTCCATTATGGTCTTCCGGCGAGCATCCATCAGTCTTTCGCGGCGATCAGACGTTCAAGCCGCTCCCGCACCCACGCGAATCCCAGATATTCCTGCTCCAGCCGCAGCCCTTCGCGAACGCGGTTGTCGCGCAGGCTGTCGTAGAGGCTGAGTTCGTCCGCCGTCAGGCGGGAAAGATCGGCGCGTTGCGGCATTTCCTCCCGGCCCCAGAACGCCTCATGCGCGTCGAGCGTGGCACGGTCCATCAACAGGGATTGCACATGGCTGAAATGCCCGCGCAGTTGGTCGAGAATGGCAAAGCCGTGCGTGTCGATATCGCCCCAGTAGTGGATCGAACACTGCGCCAGCCAGCGCGCACGCGTGAGCGCATCCCAGCCGTAGCCGGCGCCAAAGATGGCGAGTGTTCCGGGCATTTCCGGCAGGGCCAGGAAGTTGGTTTCGTTCTCGGTGATAATCACCCGTGACACATCAAGGGCAAGGCGGCTGAAGCTATCGGCATCGAGCGTGATATCGGGGCCGGCCAATCCGGCAAAGACGCGGATAGCGGGGTCGAGCAGGCGCAGGCGAATACGCAGCGGCTTGTCCCGGAAGCCATAACGCGCGGCGAATTGCGCAACGCCGGTTTTCGAGGCATCCACGCAGTCGGCCGGCAGGGCAAGATCGAACAGTTCCGCGAGTACCGCCCGGTGCGCTTCGATGAACTTGGTGTGCACGCCCGGAACATCGACCTGACGCAAATAGATGCCGGGCCGGGGATGAGCGATCAACCAATTCACCACCGCCAGCAAGCGCGGCCATTCGCCAGCCAACGCCAAGGCCTGCAAGGGGCGCTTTTCCAGCCAGGGCAATAGCACAGCGCACTGCATTCGCGTGGCCGCAAGGAGATCGATGAAGCGATCCCGCTCCCGGCGCTTTCCCAGCCAGCCCAAGGCCTCATCGGCAGAATCAATCCGGACACAAGCCGGCAGGCGTTGCAGACCATGCACACGGTGGCGCACTTCCTGCCACTCGACGCGCAGCGGCGGCGTAGTCGCCAGCGTGGCGGCCCAGTTGCGCACCGCCTCAAAACGATCCGTGATTTCGGCCGAGCTCGGTCCCTTGACGGAAAGGCGCAAGGGAAAGCGAGCCTCTTCGGAGAACTGGTCGCGCAGCAGTTCGCCACGCTCCCACAGCCGGGCAAGCTGCGCCTTGAGGTCCTTCGGTGTGCTCCAGTTCATGTCGGGCGCTCGGCTTTCTGTGCCTGGTATTCCTCGATCGACAGATTGCGAAGTTTCGAATCGCGGCCACCCTCGTTGTGCACGAAACCCACGCTGGAAACAAACGGCTCGATGATGTGGATTTTCTGCAGCGGCGTGACGATCAGGAGTTGCAGGTTGAGCTGCTGGAACAGCCTCAGGCCGTATTGCGCGGATTCGTCCGAGCCGCGTCCGAAAGCTTCGTCGATGACCACGAAGCGGAACGAGCGCGAGCGTACGGCGCCCCATTCCAGGCCGAATTGGTAAGCCAGACTGGCGGCGAGAATGGTGTAGGCGAGCTTTTCCTTCTGCCCGCCCGATTTGCCGCCGGAATCCGAGTAGTGTTCGTGCTCGCTGCCATCCTCGCGCCAGCGCTCGCTCGCGGCGAACAGGAACCAGTTGCGCACGTCGGTAACTTTCGCCGTCCAGCGCCGGTCCTGTTCGGACAGGCCGTCGCGGCCCCGGAAGCGGTCGATGATCTCCTTCACCTGCAGGAACTTGGCCTCGGAGTACTGCGCATCGTCCGACCCGGTCACCGCACCTTCGGTGCAGGCACGCAGCGCTTGCTGAAAATCGCGGATTTCGGCGTCGGGGCTGATCTGCGATTCGAGCACGATGTAGCGCCCGGGGTTGTAGTCGATTTCGCTCAAGGACTTGTTGATGTGGGCGATGCGCTCCTTGATGGTTTCGCGCTCGCGCGCCAGTTGCGCGTTGAAATTGGCGATTTCGTTGATGGTGTTGACGTTGAGCAGTTCCTTGAAGCGGGCAACGAAGCGCGGCAGATCGTCGCTGTTCAATTGCACCAGCAGCTTCTCGTACTCGAAAGCCGCCTCCAGGCTGGCATCGAACTCGGCCGTTTCCAGCTTGAACAGTTCCTTGAACGAGACCATGGCCTTGATGATTTTTTCGGCCAGGCGATTGAGCGCCTTCGTTTCGTTGTCGATTCGGGTCTGCAGCCAGCCGCGCACGTCCTGCTCGCGGTTGTCGCAGGATTCCACGCTCAGTTGATGCTCGCCCAGCGCTTCGGCACGCAGGGTTTCCAGCGTGGCGACGAGCGCTGCATCGACGCTCGCGCTCGCAAGCAGCAGCGCCGTTTGCTCACGCAATACCTGCGCATCGGTACGGCGCTGTTCCACCTTGGCGCGTCGGTCGCGCGCGGCGAGCAGTTCGGCGTCGGCATTCTTCAGCGCCTGCTGCAGTTCGCGCAGGCGCTCAGTCAACTGCTTGAGGATATCGGAGGCCTGTTCCAGGGCGCGACGCTCTTCTTCGAGGGTGGCGATCTCGGTTGCGACGCTGGCCCAATCGAGCTCTTCAAACAGGCTGAATTCTTCCAGCCGGGTCAGCGCATCGAGCCGGGTTTGCAGCCCGTTGCGCTCTTGCTGGATAGTGCCGATCTGAATCGCGATCTCTTGCATGCGGCCTTCGAGCTTGCCGCGCCCGGCTTCCAGTACAGCGATCTTGGCGCTGTTGCTCCAGCCGAGCACGTAACGGCTGCGATCGTCGATGCGGTGGCGATCGTCCTTCTCGTGCCGGCCGGTCGGGTCCTTGATCTGGCCGGCGCGGGTGATCGCGCGCGTCTCGCGTCGGAACTGTTCCTGCGTGGCGCAGCAGGCCACGTCGAAGCGGTGCGCCAGTTCGCGTTCCAGCCAGTCGTAGTGCGGCGAATCGGGCTTGATGGAGAGCTTTCTCGCGAGCGAATCCCGGTGCAGCTCGCGCAGCTCGGCTCCCTTGCGCGGTCGAACGTGGAAATACACCAGGCGACCGCGCAGATGACTGCTGTCGACCCACTCGGCCACCGCCTTGTAATGCGCATCCGGCACCAGCAGCGACAGACCGAAACCGCGCAACAGACGCTCGGCCGCGCCCTCCCAATCGCGCTCGTCCTCGCGCACCTGGATCAGCTCGCCGGCAAAGGGCATCTCGTCCACGTCGAGTCCCAATGCCGCGCACAGGGCGGCGCGGATCAGGATCTGCTGGTCGTCGATATTGCTGCGCCGGCGTTTCAGGCTGTCGATCTCGGCGCTTAGCTGCAGATGCTCCTGCTTGCCCTGCTGCATTGCGACGCTGCGTTCGGTCAGCGTGTTTTGCAGATTGGCTTCGCGCTCGCGCAGGTCTTCGCGCCAGCCTCCGAACTGCGCGCGCTGCGCGGCAAACGTGGCTTCATCACGCGCCGCCGGTTCGCCCAATACCGCAGCCAGTTCGCCGTAGCGTCCAGCCTTGGTCTGGCGTGCGTCGCGCACAATTTCCTTCTTGTGGATTTCGGCTGCCAACCGCTCCAGCCGGTCGCCGCCGTTGTCGCTGATCGCCTGTTTGAGTTCGTCTGCCTGCCGCCCCTGTTCCTCGCGTGCGGCATCCTGCCG
>JAGNOM010000356.1 GCA_017990155.1 Propionivibrio sp.
TTCTCAATACCCTTTCCCTCCACTACTTTTGTTTTCCCAAAATGCTGATCATTCCCGCGATTGACCTGAAGGACGGGCAGTGCGTTCGTCTAAAGCAAGGTTTGATGGACGAAGCGACCGTTTTCTCGAACTCACCGGGCGAGCAGGCTGCTCACTGGCTGAAACAAGGAGCGCGCCGCTTGCATATCGTGGATCTCAACGGAGCGTTCGCCGGCAAGCAGAAGAACGAAAGGGCGATCAAGGAAATCGTGACCGCGCTGGGCGACGAGATTCCGATCCAGCTCGGCGGCGGCATTCGCGACCTTGATACCATTGAGCGCTGTCTCGACAATGGCGTCAGCTACGTCATCATTGGCACCGCTGCGGTGAAGAACCCCGGCTTTCTGCACGACGCGTGCAGCGCCTTCCCAGGGCAGATCATCGTCGGGCTCGACGCCAAGGACGGAAAGGTCGCCGTTGATGGCTGGTCGAAACTGACCGGGCACGACGTGATCGATCTCGCGAAGAAGTGCGAGGACTATGGCGTCGAAAGCATTATCTACACCGACATCGGGCGTGATGGCATGCTTTCTGGCATCAACATCGAAGCGACGGTCAAGTTGGCGCAGGCGCTGACGATTCCGGTGATTGCCAGCGGCGGATTGTCGAACATGGACGACATCCGAGCGCTCTGCGGTGTCGAGCACGAAGGCGTTGTGGCGACGATCGCCGGGCGTGCCATTTACGATGGTTCCCTCGACTTCGCGGCCGCGCAGGCGGAAGCGGACAGCCTCACCGAAAACTGATTTCTCCTCCTCTGAACGAAAGCACGGTAACCGCTTTGGGCCTCGCGAAACGAATCATTCCCTGCCTTGACGTCACCGCCGGGCGGGTCGTCAAGGGGACCAACTTTGTCGATCTGCGCGATGCCGGCGATCCGGTCGAAATCGCGCGCCGCTACGACGCGCAAGGCGCCGACGAGGTGACCTTTCTTGATATCACCGCCTCTTCCGATCAGCGCGACATCATCTTGCACATTGTTGAAGCGTGCGCTTCACAAGTCTTCATCCCGCTGACGGTCGGTGGCGGCGTGCGGACCGTTGCCGATGTTCGCCGTTTGCTGAACGCCGGTGCCGACAAGGTGAGCATGAACACCGCGGCGGTCAATAATCCGGATCTCGTCGCCGAAGCCTCGGCCAAGGTCGGCAACCAATGCATTGTCGTCGCCATCGACGCCAAACAGGTCGAGCCGGGCAAATGGGAAGTCTTTACCCACGGCGGCCGCAACCGCACCGGTTTGGATGTCGTCGATTGGGCGCGCCAGGTGCAGCAACTGGGGGCCGGCGAAATCCTGCTCACCAGCATGGACCGCGACGGGACGAAGAACGGCTTCGATCTGGCGTTGACGCGCGCGGTGTCCGAAGCCATCGATATTCCCGTGATCGCCAGCGGCGGTGTCGGTAATCTTCAACATCTGGCGGACGGCGTGACCGAAGGGCGTGCCGATGCCGTTCTGGCGGCGAGCATCTTCCACTTTGGCGAGTACACCGTGCGTCAGGCCAAGGAATACATGCGCGATCGCGGGATCGAGGTTCGCCTGTGAGCGACCTGGATGCGAGCCGGTACTGGCTCGACGCGCTGAAGTGGGACGAGAACGGAATGATTCCGGCTGTCGCGCAGGATGCGGCGAGCGGCCGTGTGGTAATGTTCGCGTGGATGAACCGCGAGGCGCTGGAAGAGACCGTAAAGAGCGGAAATGCCGTTTATTGGTCAAGGTCGCGACAGCGTCTGTGGCGCAAGGGCGAAGAATCGGGCCACTTCCAGCAGGTCAAATCGATTCGCGCAGACTGCGACGGCGACGTGCTGTTGTTATCCATCGATCAGGTGGGCGGGATTGCCTGTCACACCGGACGAGAAAGTTGTTTCTTCCTGGAATTGCAGGGAGAGCGCTGGGTCGCCACTGACCCGGTTCTGAAAGACCCTAAGGAAATTTACGCAAAATGAGCACTCACGATATTCTGCATCGCCTGTCTGAAACCCTGGCTTCGCGTCGCCACGCCGATCCGGAAACCTCGTACACGGCCAAGTTGTTCGCCAACGGGCCGGATTCGATCCTGAAGAAGATCGGCGAGGAAAGCGCTGAACTGATCATGGCGGCCAAGGACGGCAAGCGTCTGAACATCGTGAGGGAATCGACCGACCTGATTTATCACGTCATGGTGCTGCTGGCGTTTTACGGCATGGGCATCGAGGATGTGTCGCAGGAGATGCGCCGTCGCGAGGGGATTTCCGGGATCGACGAAAAGAAGTCGCGGACGGCCAAGTAGCGGAGAGCTTGCGTATGGACAATTGCCTGTTCTGCAAGATTGCGCGTGGAGACATTCCGTCGCGCAAGGTCTATGAAGACGATGAAGTCTTCGCCTTTCACGATATCAATCCGGCGCGTCCGGTGCATATTCTGGTCGTTCCCAAGCGCCATATCACGTCGCTGGCGACGGTGACCGAAGCCGATACCGGTGTGCTCGGGCGGATGTTGGCGGTTGCCAACACGCTGGCGACAGAAAACGGGAGCCCGGACGGCTTCCGTGTCATCATCAACTCAGGGCGCATCGGCCAGCAGGAAGTTCAGCATCTGCATGCGCACATCGTCGGCGGGCCGGAGCCGGTCGGACCGATGCTCAAGCGGGATTAAAGGAGATTTGTCATGGGTAGTTTCAGTATCTGGCACTGGTTGATCGTTCTGCTGATCGTGCTGCTGGTTTTCGGCACCAAGCGCCTGAAGAACATCGGCGAGGATCTGGGCGGCGCCGTCAAGGGGTTCAAGGAAGGAATGAAGTCGGCCGACGAGAAGTCGTCTGAAGCGGCACCGCCTCAGCAGGTCACCGGCGGACAAACCATCGAAGGCGAAGTCAAGGAAAAGACAAAGTCTTAGTGCGGCCGGGCCCGTCGGGGTGTCGATTGCCGTGGGCGCTGTGAGGAGAAAACCGATCACAGCGCTTTTTCTTTCTGTTTGTCTTATAGGCCGCTAACTTCACCATGTTTGACGTCGGTTTTTCCGAACTCGTCCTAATCGGCATCGTGGCGCTGGTCGTCATCGGGCCGGAGCGCTTGCCCAAGGTGGCACGCATGGCCGGGCATCTGCTTGGTCGCATGCAACGCTACGTCAACGACGTGAAGGCGGACATCAATCGCGAGATTCAACTCGACGAACTCAAGAAACTGCGGGCCGAAGTGCAGGATACGGCGCGCGACCTGGAAATGAACATCCGCAGCGAAATGCAGACGGTTGAAACGGCTGTGAGCGGCCACGT
>JAGNOM010000357.1 GCA_017990155.1 Propionivibrio sp.
TCGACAGCGAAGACGGCCGCCTGATCGGCGAACGCCTGCCGTGGAAAGGCACGGCGGCGGACCTCTTCGTGCAGGCGCAATTCCCGCTGCATTCCGGCCGCATCCTCGGCCTGCCGGGCCGCATCGCCATCTCCGTGATGGGCCTTGTCGTCGCCATGCTCTCGGTCACCGGCGCCTACATCTGGTGGCGCAAGCGGCGGTCGCGAATGGTGCCAGCAGCCCAGCGAATCGCCGTCACCAAGAACAGCCGGAAACGATTCCTCACATGAAAAATCAGCGCCCCGTTTTGTAGGAGCGCGGATTTTCTGCGCGAAACAGGAGCGTGTCCGCAAAGCCACCGCCCAATCGCCCGATAAATCGGGCTCCTACAATGCGTAGCGCAACGCCGTCATAGCGCGTTCAGCATTGCTTCGAGCGCGTCCTTGAAGCGGGCGATGTGAATGCCGTCGACGAAGGCGTGATGGACCTGCACCGAATACGGCAGGACGAAACGACCACAACCTGGACCGCCTTCCTCGCGATACTTTCCCCACGACAGGCGCGGCACCGAGTCCTCGCGGTTGTGGGTGATCGTGTGGTTGAGCTGCGTGAATGAAAGCCACGGGATCGACGTGTAATAGATCAGGTCGTCGCGCCCTTCGAAGCCGGTCATGTCGAAGGGATGCACCTGCTCGCGCGAGCGCGCGGCGGCGCGCTCTACAAAGGCTTCGAGCGTTTCGGGCATCTCGACGGTGACGATGCGGAAGAGGTCATCACCCTTGCTCATGTCGGTGAATGATGGATGCAGCGCGTCATGAACGAGCACTTTGTCGCCGCGCGCCCGGTAGCGGAACGCTTCGACTGCATTGGCCGCCTGCGTCGAATAGTAGAGCAAGGCGTAGTAGAACGACAGGCCGTGCTCCCGACAGAACGGGACCAGCTTCGAGACGTCGACGTCAAAGCAGAGGTTGTACTGCGGGTAATCCATGCGCATGAAAAAGCGATAGTGCTCGCGGCGCGCCCAGCTTTCGATGTCGATCTCACGCATCTTGCTCTCCCGATCGAGGCGACTCGCGGTGGCGGCGTGCCGTATCGGCGTCGATCATCGTGCGAATCTGCTCGAACAGCGGATGCGCGGCCATCTGCTTCTGCCCGTAGGTGAGGTTGAAGCTGTAGTCAAAATCCGGCGGATTCTTGCCCTGGTTGTGCTGGATGATCGTCTCGATCTTGTCCAGCCCCTTGACCAGCCGCGCCTCGGGACTCGATGCATTCTCGTACTCGTCCCACAAGGCGAGGAATTGCGCGTGGATCGGCTCCGGCAGATGCGAGAGTAGCGTCACGAGGTCGGCACGCTCAAGCGCCGACTTGTTCGGCACATTGATCTGCTCGACCGCCGGAATGTCGCCGCTGATGGCCTCGCCGAGATCGTGCACGACGCAGATCTTGAGCAGCTTGCCAAAGTCGATCCCGGCAAACTCGGACTCGAACACCATGCCGAGCAGACACAACCGCCAGGTGTGTTCGGCCGTGCTTTCCTGCTTGCCAGCCGAGGTGTACGCGCTGCGGTAGACGTTTTTCAGGCGTTCGGCTTCGCGGATGAAGGTGAGGCTGGCGCTGATTTCTTCGGTGTTCATGGACAGAATTTCCTGATGCGGGAGGGACAAGACGGAGGCCAATGATACCGCTGCATTGTGGCTTGCCTAAAGCCACCGAATCCGTTAACTTGGCCGCTCTCGTTAGGGGTGCCGCACCGATGCCGGTGCAGCTGAGATAAACCCTTTGAACCTGTACGGGTAATGCCGTTGCAGGGAAGCGAAAGAGTCCTGCCGTATTCCTTCGTCCCCCCGCTGCGCCATCCCTTGCCAAACCAAGTTGTTCGACGTAACGAGTTCGCTCGTCGCGTCGATCGTTTAATTCGCAAGGAAAACACATGAACGCCTCAGATAAATTCGTCGCTTCCGACGCCCACGTCGACGCGGCTGCCATCCAGCCACTGCCCAACTCGCGCAAGATCTACGTTGAAGGCAGCCGCCCCGACATCCAGGTGCCGATGCGCGCGATCGCGCAGGACGACACACCGACCGCTTTCGGCGGCGAGAAGAACCCGCCGATCTTCGTCTACGACTGCTCCGGCCCCTACGGCGACCCAACGGCGAAGATTGACATCCGCCAAGGCCTGCCCGCCCTGCGCGCCAGCTGGATTGCCGAGCGCGGCGACACCGAATCGCTTGCCGATCTTTCCTCCGAATTCGGCCGCATCCGCGCCGCCGACAAGGAACTCGACGAACTGCGCTTTCCCGGCCTGCACCGCAAACCGCTGCGCGCCAAGCCGGGCAGGAACGTCACGCAGATCCACTATGCGCGGCAAGGCATCATCACCCCGGAAATGGAATTCATCGCCATCCGCGAGAACAACAACCGCCTCGCCTACATCGAATCGCTCAAGTGCTCGGGACCGCAAGGCGCCAAGCTCGCCGCACTCATGACGCGCCAGCACCCCGGCCAGAATTTCGGTGCCAGCATCCCGAACGAAATCACCCCGGAATTCGTTCGTTCCGAAGTCGCGCGCGGCCGCGCCGTGATCCCGGCCAACATCAACCACCCGGAAGCCGAGCCGATGATCATCGGCCGCAACTTCCTGACCAAGATCAACGCCAACATCGGCAACTCGGCGCTCGGCTCAAGCATCCAGGAAGAAGTCGAAAAGATGACCTGGTCGATCCGCTGGGGCGGCGACACGGTGATGGACCTCTCCACCGGCAAGAACATCCACGAAACGCGCGAATGGATTGTGCGCAACTCGCCCGTACCGATCGGTACCGTGCCGATCTATCAGGCGCTGGAGAAGGTGAACGGCAAAGCCGAAGAGCTGACCTGGGAGATCTTCAAGGACACGCTGATCGAACAGGCCGAACAAGGCGTCGACTACTTCACCATCCACGCCGGCGTGCTGCTGCGCTACGTGCCGATGACCGCCAATCGCCTGACCGGCATCGTCTCGCGCGGCGGCTCGATCATGGCCAAATGGTGCCTCGCGCACCACAAGGAGAGCTTTCTCTACACGCACTTCGAAGAGATGTGCGAAATCATGAAAGCCTATGACGTCGGCTTCTCGCTCGGCGATGGTCTGCGCCCCGGCTCGATCTACGACGCGAATGACGAAGCGCAGATTGCCGAATTGAAAACGCTCGGCGAACTGACCGACATCGCGTGGAAGCACGACTGCCAGGTCTTCATCGAAGGTCCCGGCCACGTGCCGATGCACATGATCAAAGAGAACATGGACCTGCAGCTCGAACACTGCAAGGA
>JAGNOM010000358.1 GCA_017990155.1 Propionivibrio sp.
CGTGCTTTGCCAAATCAATGCCAATTGTCGTAATCTTCATTTCGGTCGCCTCTCTCGGTTGGTGGGAATTTCATTCGCCACTTTGGCACTCAGATGCCGTTTCGGGTAGGGGCGACCATCCCATTAGCTTGCTGCGCGATAACAGCCTTTCTGCCGAAGAGACCGCCTGATCGCCCAGTGAAACTGGGCTCCTACAACAATTGGCGGCAACCGCACTTCGACAGCTGTGTCGGCTTTCAAACCATCATTGGAGTTCCTTTTGAGCGATCTACTCCCCGCAATCGAAGTAGAAACAACCCCCAATCCCCGCTTCTCCGTAATCTGGCTGCACGGCCTCGGTGCCGATGGGTCGGACTTTGAGCCGGTGGTGCCTGAGCTTGGGCTGGATGAGCGCTGCGGGACGCGCTTTATCTTCCCGCACGCGCCGATGATTCCGGTGACGTGCAACGGTGGCTACGTGATGCCTGCCTGGTACGACATCATTTCGCTCGATACAAACAGCCGGCGCGTTGACGATGCGGGAATCGTCGCGTCGCGCGAGGCGATCCGGCGCTTGATTGAACGCGAGGTGGCGCGCGGCGTTCCGGCGGCGCGAATCTTCGTCGCCGGGTTTTCGCAGGGCGGGGCGGTGGCTTATGCAACTGCGCTGACGCATCCCGAGCCGCTCGCGGGCGTGATCGCTCTTTCGACCTACATTCCGAACCTGGCGTGGTTGGCTGGGGAGGCCAGCGAAGCCAACAAGTCGACGCCGATCTTTGCCGCGCACGGCAGTGATGATGAAGTGGTGGCACCGGTGCTGGGGCTGGCGGCGAGGGATTTTCTAGTTCAACGCGACTACCCGGTCGAATGGCACGACTACGCGATGCCGCATTCGGTGTGCATCGAGGAAATCGGGGCGATCGGGCAATGGCTGCGGCGCATCATGGCGGGGTTGGATGCGGGTTCTGAGCGGGGTGGGCGTTGAACTCGGCGGCGGAGCCGGTCATCGATCGGGCGTCTCTACGCGAGGTCGATCTTCCGGATTACGTGGGTATCGGCCTCGATCGCATCACCCTCGTTGACTCGGAGGCGCTGGCCGACGAGGCGTGCGCGGCCTTGTTGGCGGCCGATGTGATCGGCTTCGATACCGAATCCAAGCCGACTTTCCTCAAGGGCGAGGAGTCGACTGGGCCGCATCTGATCCAGCTGGCGACCGACGAGCGGGCTTACCTCTTCCCGGTGTCCTCCACGTACTGCAGCCCGGTGCTGAAGACGATCCTGGAGTCGCCGCACGTGCTGAAAGCCGGCATGGGGCTGGGCAACGACCGCAGCGTATTGAAGTCGCGCTTGGGGATCGAACTCAGGGCGGTGGTCGATCTGGGGGAAACCCTGCGCGGCAAGGGTGAAGGGCGCATCGGCCATCGCGGCACGGTGGGCGCCAAGGTTGCCGTCGCGCACTTCTTCGGCCAGCGTTTGCAGAAGTCAAAGAAGGTCGGCACCAGCAACTGGGCCAATCGCCACTTGAACGAACGCCAGTTGCTCTATGCCGCCAACGATGCGCATGTGGCCCTGATGATCTACCGGGCGTGGACGGCGAGACGGCATAGCGAGCCGGAAACCGGCTCCGATTGATCGATTCCGCCATCCCGGAACGGTTCCGGAATGGCGTTTGACTTGTAGTTACTTCTTCTTGCGCGTGGCGAACACCGCGCCGGCGATGAGGATAAAGCTGCCGATCACGGCTTTTTGCCAGGTGCTCGGTACGCCGGCGAGGATCATCACGTTGTTGATCAGCGTGACGAGGATGACGCCGAGCAGAGTGCCGGTGACTGTGCCGGTGCCGCCGGTGATGCGCGCGCCGCCGAGGATGACGGCAGCGATGACGTCGATTTCCGTCCCGACCAGATCGAACGGGCTGGCAAGCCGGATCGTCGAGGCATGCACGATGCCGCCGATGCCGGCGAGCAGGCCGACGTAGCCGAAGACGAAGATGTGTACCACGCGCAGGTTGTAGCCGAGGCGTTCGGCAATGGCGAGATTGCCGCCCATGGCGTAGATCGCGCGGCCCATCAGCGTGCGATTGAGCAGGAACCACGTCACGACTGCGGCGGCGGCGAGTACCAGCACCGATGCAGGCAGGATGGCCGTGGCGCCGCTCGGCGAGGTGTAGTTGAACAACGCGATGCGCCCGAATCCGTCCATGCTCTGCGGAATGACCATGAAGAAGAGCGTGCCGACGAAGGTCAGCAGGAAGCCGCGCAACAGGTATTGCGTGCCGATGGTGACGATAAGCGAAGGCACCTTTAGGCGATGGATCATGTAGCCGTTGCAGGCGCCGAGCGCCGCACCGATAAGCGCGCCGCTGCCGATGATCAGAATAAATGGCGCTTCGGGCCAGTAGCCGAGCACCGCCTTGGTGATCGCGTACATGGTGAGCACGGCGATGGCGGTGAATGAGACGTCGATGCCGCCAGCTGCCAGCACGATCACGACACCGAGGGCGAAGAGGCCGGTGACGGTGGACGAGCGCAGGATGTCGAAGATGGTCGAGAGCTGGAAGAAGTTCTGGTTGATGCTGCCGACGATCGTACTGACCAGCACGATCAGCATCAGCGTGAACAGTTGCGGGTGCCGGACTAACAAGCCGCGTCGCGGAGTCGTTGCCATTTGGCTGGTGTTCGCCGAAGTCGTAGCGAGGGCGCTCATGCCGCGGCCTCCATGCTTTCTTCGCCGACGAGGGTGCGGTACAGGGCAGCTTCTTCGAGATTGGCGGCGGCGTATTCGCC
The DNA here is from genome assembly GCA_017990155.1 of Propionivibrio sp. GTDB lineage: Bacteria > Pseudomonadota > Gammaproteobacteria > Burkholderiales > Rhodocyclaceae > Propionivibrio. The sequence continues at coordinate 2,766 of JAGNOM010000358.1, forward strand.
GGCCAGATGTCCTTTGCGCATGAGCAGTATCCGGTCGCAGTTTTGCAGGAGTTCGGGGAGGTCGTCACTGATGATGAGCACGGCCAGTCCGTTTTCGGCTAGCCGCTGGACGATGCGGTAGATCGTGTCCTTGGAGCCGACGTCGACCCCGACGGTCGGGCCGTGCAGGACGAGCACGCGCGGTTCGATGGCCAGCCAGCGGCCGATCAGCACGCGCTGCTGGTTGCCGCCGGATAGCGATTGCACGGGCAACATGATGTTCGGGGCGGCGATCTGCAGGTCCTTGATCGTATGTTCGGCGAGGCCGTCGCCTTTGCTCGCGTCGAGCATGCCGAAACGTCCACGCAGGCGGTTGAGGACGGCGGTAACCACATTGTCGCGAATCGGTTTGTCGAGGAAGAGGCCTTCGCTCAGACGGTCTTCCGGGACGTAGCCGATGCCTTTGGCGATGGCGTCAGCGGGCGTCTTGAAATGCTGCGCTTCGTTGTCGATGAAGAGTTCGCCGCGGTCGGCCGGGCTG
>JAGNOM010000359.1 GCA_017990155.1 Propionivibrio sp.
TATTCAATTTGCACTAGCCCTTGCCGCTTTCCTATTCTTTGTCGGCATGGCACACCTGTTCCTGACGGAGCAGGCCACTTTGGAAACGCAGAACCAGGAATCCGCCGATACGATGACTGCGCGTCATACATCCACGTTTTCGGCCGCCACATTCACCGAGGAGACTCTGGTGCCGTCGGTTCAGCTTCCGCAGAATCAGAATGAAGCTGCACCCCTGACGACGGCGCCTGTTCTTTCGCCGCAGATGCAAAACGCGCTCAGCTACGTTCAGCGCCGCTACAAGGTTTCGCCAGAAGCCTTGATCCCGGTGTTCGAAGTCGCCCAGATGATCGGAACGGAGCGCCGTATCGACCCGCTGCTCATCCTGTCGATCATTGCCATCGAATCGCGGTTCAACCCCTTTGCCGAAAGCTCGATGGGCGCCAAGGGACTGATGCAGGTCATTCCGCGCTTCCACACCGACAAGTTGCCGGCGGGCGCAAACGAGCGCTCATTGCTTGACCCCGTCATCAATGTGCAGGTTGGCGTCAAGGTGCTTGAGGAAGCCATCCGCCGTAAAGGCGGACTGGTGGCCGGCTTGCAACAGTACGCCGGCTCATCTGACCCGGAGGGTGCTTACGCCAGCAAGGTCCTGGCCGAGAAAGACCGCCTGGAACAGGCGACTCGCCGCAAGGTCGCCGCGAATCCCGGCGCTGCGTAAAGCCCCCCGCGGTTCACCTCTCCTTCATCGAGATCAGCCTTGAGTCACCAGTCCGGCGCAGGCCATGCGCCGGATGGTTTGGCGCGCCTCGGCCGACAGCACCAGCTCGGCCTGCGCGAGCGGCGTTCCGATTCGCTCGTCGAAGTGCAGAAGGCCGGTTTCGTCTTCGTGCAGGACCTGTGCTTCGATCAGATTCCCGATCAGCGCCGAGAAGGTCGTTTTTTCCGAGTACTCCGGCGTGTTGAAGTCGTAAAGCAGTGCGAGACGGCCGGCGAGCAGATGGCAATCGGTTTCCAGGTCGCTGCGCATGCGCTGGCCCGATCCATAGTGCTGAAGCAACGATAGCGTCAGGAAATGCCGCTCAAGAATCGGACGCAGCGTTTCGCCCAGGAGACGTAGTTCGGCGAACTCCGGGCTATTCGTTTCCGGCGCCGACAAACGCCCGGAAGTGCTGTGCAGCAGCAAGCCGCGTTTGACCAGCACCTCGATCACCCTTTCCGTTGCGGCCGGGAGTTCTGCAAGCGACCAGTGCAGGAACAATTCCGTCGCCATCAGACCGTAAATTCCGCTGACCGCCTCGTTGACGCGTTGTTCGCCAAGATGACGGTTGTAATTGAGCAGGCAGGCGATCAGCGCCGGCAGCGCGAACACGTGCAGGATGTTGTTGCGGAAGTAGGCGAGCAGTCCCGAGTCGCCGTCCGGTATCCGGATCAGGTCGCCGAACGGGTGCGCGATTCGTTCGGCGAGGTCGAGCCGCTCGACGTAGCTCACGATCTGCCGTGGCTCGAGTGGGCACGGAATGATCGTCTGCGAATACGGCGCCTCGGTGATCAGTGCCTGATAGTGCGCCAGCATGCGGTCAAGCACCTGCTCGTCCACGGTGTGCCGCGGCGTCGAGAGCAAGGCCAGCGCGACCAGATTAACCGGATTGATGACGACGGCGGCATTGATTCTTTGCGCCAGTTCGATGGCCGCGCCTTGCGTCACCTCACGCGACCACTTCTCGGCGTCGCTCAGATCTTCACTCGCCCAGCCAGGACGGCTCCGTTCGAGAAACTCGGCGAGCGGTAACGGCTCGCCAAAATTGACGCGCACCTTGCCGAAGACCCGCTTGATCTGACGCGCGCTCTTCAGCAGCACCCACAGGGATTCCTTCTGCTTCGGCTTGCCAGCCAGTTCCCTGACGTAGGTCCGGCCTTCCATGACCTTCTCGTAGCCGATATACACCGGGACGAAAACCAGGGGCCGCTCGTGCTCGCGAATAAAGCTGCGCACCGTCATGCCAAGCATCCCGGCCTTGGGATTCAGAGTCCGGCCGCTACGGCTGCGCCCACCTTCGATGAAGTATTCGAGCGGGAAGCCGCGCGTCAGCATCAGGTGCAGGTACTCGTGGAAAACCGCCGCGTAGAGCGGCTCACCCTTGAACGATCGGCGCAGGAAGAAGGCGCCACTGTGACGCAAGAGTCGGCCGACCAGCGGCAGGTTCAGGTTCGCACCGGCCGCGATGTGCGGCGGCATGAAGCCGTTGTCGTGCAGCAGATACGAGAGCAGCAGGTAGTCGATATGGCTGCGGTGCGCCGGCACATAGACGATTCCCTGGCCAGGAGCGATGCGCGTGAGGACATCAAGGTTGTGGGTTTCGATGCCGTCGTAAAGGCGCGTCCACAGCCAGGAAAGAAACAATTCGAGCGCACGCACGGCGCCATACGAATAGTCGGAAGCAATCTCGAGCGCAAAGCGGCGTGCGCGCTCCTTTGCGTCCTCCGACTCGATATCGTGCTTTGCGGCTTCCTCGGCGATCGCTCGCCGTACCGACGGCGCGGAGAGTAGCGTTTCGACCTGCGTGTTGCGGTGTGAAAGGTCCGGACCGATGGCCATCTCGCGCTGCCGGCGAAAGTGTACGCGCAGCACGCGCGAGAACTTGCGCAGCGCCTGCTCCTCACCAAGGCGTTCGCGGGAAATCGTGCTTAAAGCGATCGGTGGATTGAAGCGGACGAGAACATTCCGGCCGTGCAACAGAATCGTCAGAAAACGGCGCAGCGGACCCGGCTGGCGCCAGGTCTCCGAGAACAGCGCCTTGAGGATCGACTCCTGCTTATCCGGACTGCGCCCCCAGAGGATGACCACCGGCACGATCTGCATGTCGATCTCGGGGTCAGCCAGCGCCTCGCGCATCAACGCCGTCATCAGCGTCGAGGGCGCATAGCGCTGGCGCGCGGTGGCGCTCAGCGAGTGTTTGCGGTTCAGGAAGAACGCTGTGTGCGGGAATGATTTCTTGCCGACGCGGATCGGCGCGATCGCTGGCGGCAGGCCCGCCGACAGCGACTCCTTGAACAGGACGAGCAAGTTGGACAGGTGATGATCCTGCAGGACGTAGCACACCGGCTTCGACGGATCGAGGCCCAGTTCCTGCGGATTCTCCGGGAAGACCGTCGGGCGAACCCAGAAATACAAAACCCGGCGGGCCAGCGGCAAGGCCCAGCCGGGCAGATCAAAGAAGCCAGTCATATCGTTGTTCTTGTCTGACCTTCCTTCAACTCAGCGGTGATCAATCGTCG
>JAGNOM010000360.1 GCA_017990155.1 Propionivibrio sp.
GCGCATTGACGGCGCCGATGCCCGGCGTGATCCTAGAAGTCATGGTCAAACCCGGCGACACCGTCGAGCGCGGCCAGCCGGTGGCCGTGCTCGACGCGATGAAGATGCACAACGTCGTCGCCTCGCCCCGCGCGGGCGTCATCGCCGAAGTGCTCGTTGCGGCCGGGCAGACCGTCGACCACGGCGAAGCGATCCTCAAGTACCGGGAGGCGTGAGCGATGATAGCCCCACGCACGCTCGACCTGCTGCTCCAGGGCGTGAATAACGTCACTTGGCAGTCGCTGGTGATGATCGCCATCGCCCTTACTCTCATGTATCTGGCGATCGCCCGCGACTACGAACCCCTGCTCCTGCTGCCGATCGCCGCCGGTTGCCTGCTCGCCAACCTGCCGCTCTCGCCGCTGATCGCACCGGAAGGAATGCTCCGGCTACTCTACGACTGGGGCGTCGGCAACGAGCTGTTTCCGTTGCTCATCTTCATCGGCATCGGCGCGCTGACCGACTTCGGGCCGCTGCTGGAAAATCCGCGACTGGTTCTGCTCGGCGCGGCCGGGCAGTTCGGCATTTTTCTGACGCTGATCCTCGCCCTGCTGCTCGGTTTCACGCAGCCGGAGGCGGCATCGATCGGCATCATCGGCGCCATCGACGGACCGACTTCGATCTACGTCAGCGGCATCCTCGCGCCACACATGCTCGGGCCGATCACCGTCGCCGCTTACAGCTACATGTCATTGGTGCCAATCATCCTGCCGCCAGTCGTCCGACTGCTGACGACGCAGCGCGAACGCCAGATCCGCATGCCCTACCGCTCGCGCAAGATCAGCCGGCGCACGCGCGTCCTGTTTCCGGTGGTGGTGACGATCGTCGTCGGCATCCTCGTACCGTTCGCCACGCCGCTGATCGGCATGCTGATGCTCGGCAACCTGATGAAGGAATCCGGCGTCGTCGAGCGCCTGACCAAGGCCTCATCAAACGAGATCGCCAACACGGTCACGCTATTTCTCGGCCTGGCCATCGGATCGACGATGGTCGGCGCCGATTTCCTGAAGAAGGAGACGCTGTTCATCCTCGTCCTCGGCCTGCTCGCCTTCATCCTCGACGGCGCCGCCGGCGTCCTCTTCGCCAAGCTACTCAACTGGCTTTCCGGCGGCAAGGTCAACCCAATGATCGGCGCCGCCGGCATCAGCGCCTTCCCGATGGCCGCACGCGTTGTGCAACGCATGGCGCACGAGGAGGATTTCGAGAACTACCTGCTGATGCACGCCATGGGCGCCAACGCGGCGGGGCAGGTGGCGAGCGTGGTCGCGGGTGGCGTGTTGCTGGCATTGATGGGAGCGGGAGGCTGAGCCAGGAAATTCGAGAAGCGCCCGAAACGCCATTGCCGGTGGGAGCATCAATCCGCGATGGAAAGACAATCCCGCGGCCCAAATGCCGGCTGAATGTCGCTACTTGCGCGCAGAACTTGAATTCGGGTGATTTGAGCAATAGATTGAATAACGTTGTGGCTCAATAGGCTACGGCATGATTCCCGCCCCGATGGCTGGCAGTTGAGGCATTGGTGGCACTATCGTTTGTCAACGACGAGGAGTACTCAAATGGCCGGTTGGTTTGAACTGAGCAAGAGCAGCGACGGGCAGTTCCGTTTTGTTCTCAAGGCAGGCAATGCGGAGACGGTTCTCACGAGTGAGTTGTACAAGACGAAAGCCTCTGCCGAAAATGGCATCGCATCCGTTCAGACCAACTGCTCGGTTGATGGCAGGTATGAGCGCAAGGTCGCAGCCAACGGCAAGTTCCACTTCAGTCTGCTTGCGGCCAACCATCAGATCATCGGATCGAGTCAGATGTACGCTTCTGAAGCAGCGCGTGACAATGGTATTGACAGCGTAAAAGCCAATGGCTTGAGCGCAACGATCAAGGACAATACCTGAAACAAGGGATGTGTCGGCGCGTCGACACGTGAGTCAGCGTGGAATGGCAAGGCGGGGACCAAGATAAGCCCGGCTTTGGTTTCGTCTTTCCCGTCAGCACAGACCTTGCCCCTGGATCTTCCAGCATCGAGGCTGGAAGCAAACCGCTTATCCAGTTTCCAACTTATTAGACGATAGACCTGAACTGAAGAAAGGAACCTGTCATGGGCTTTGTGTGGACCATCGTGCTTGGCTTCGTAGTCGGTGTCATTGCCAAATTCCTGCATCCGGGGAAGGAAAACATGGGCTTCATCATGACCATTCTGCTCGGTATTGCCGGCTCCTTCCTGGCTGGATTCGTCGGGCAGTTTTTCGGCTGGTACCAGGCCGGCGAAGGCGCGGGTTTCATTGCTTCGGTCATCGCCGCCATTGTTCTGCTATTGGTTTATGGACGATTGCGCCAAGGAAGCGGAGGTTCCTGAAGCCCGTGTCGTGGCTTCTCGACGCGCCATCCCGGTAGCGGGGTCGGGACGAAGGTAGCTCGATCGTGGATATCGTCCAGTCGCTTTCTTTGGCAGGGGGCTTGGCCTGGGCAAGCGGCATACGCCTGTACGCCGTACTTTTTTCGGCTGGACTGCTCGGGAACCTCGGTTACCTGGCGCTGCCTGCGACCTTGCAGCCACTTGAAAACCCCTGGGTCATCGGCATCGCCGGCGCCCTTTTTGCCGTCGAGTTTCTGGCCGACAAGATTCCGATCGTGGATTCCATCTGGGACGGCATCCAGACCTTCATCCGCATCCCCGCTGGCGCAGTTCTGGCGGCCTTGGCGATGGGTGAGCATCCGCCCGAACTCATGCTTGTCGCCGGATTGCTGGGCGGCTCCATCGCCGCGGGGACGCATCTTGCAAAGGCGGGAGGGCGCGCGCTCATCAACACCTCGCCCGAACCATTCTCAAACGTCGCCGCCTCGCTCGGAGAGGAGGCGATGGTCGCCGGCGGCCTCTATGCCGCCATCTACCACCCCGTCGTGTTCCTGATCATTCTCGGCGGCTTCGTCATCTTGCTGATCTGGTTGCTGCCAAAGCTGATCCGCGGAATCCGCATGCTGTTCGGTCGCTTGTTCAGACCTTCACGTTCGACATGATCCGCGGCCGGATGTAGATCAGCCAATAGAACGCCCCAACGAGCAATCCGCCGCCGACCCAGTTGCCGAAGGTGACGGCGGCCATATTGATGGCGAACTGATCGAGCGGGATGTTGAGCGCGGCGACGCGCTGGCCGGCTTCGGTGGCCCAGAACGCTTCAGAGGCACCGAACTTGATCAGCAGGCCGTAGGGAATGAAAAA
>JAGNOM010000361.1 GCA_017990155.1 Propionivibrio sp.
TCGCGCGCAACCGGCTGAGCGACGTGTGGACGAGCAAGCTGTTGTACGGCGAAACCGTCGATGAGCAGAAGTCGTATGCGTCGTGGGCGCTGGACGGGGAACTGTTGCGGACGAAGAACCGGCAGGCCACCTGGCAAAACGATGTCCGGCTGCCGCTCGGGACGGCATTGTTGGCGCTCGAACACCTCGAACAGACGGCCTCGCCCGAGGAGAGCTACGCGGCATCGCCGGAACAGCGCACCGATTCGCTGATCGCCGGCTGGACGGCGAACCATGGTAAGCATCGCTGGCAACTGAGCGCGCGCCACGACGATCACTCCGAGTTCAGCGACCAGCAGACCTACGCGCTGGCCTATGGCTACCAGCTCACCGACGCGTTACGGGCGCAGGCAAGCTACGGAACGGCCTTCAAGGCGCCGAGCCTCTACCAGCTTTTTTCGTCGTGGTACGGCAACGCGAACCTCAAGCCGGAGGAAGCAAAGAATCGCGAGGCTGCACTCGTTTGGGAGCGCGGCAATCAATCGCTGTCGGCAACGTGGTACCTGAACAAGGTCAGCGATCTGATCGATTTCTCGCTGAGCAGTTGGACTTACGAAAACGTGTCGAGCGCGCGACTGGAGGGCGTCACGCTGGCCTATGCGGGGCAATTCGGCGATTGGTCGGTACGCGCGGCGTACGACTGGCTTGACGCGCGCAACGAGGACACTGATCAGCGCCTGGGCCGGCGTGCCCGCGACAAGGCGACGTTCGCCGTCACGCGGCATTGGGGCGCGTGGGAGGCAGGCGGCGAGTGGGTGGGGGTCGGTCCGCGCTACAACACGAATACCGAGACGGACGAGATGGGCGGCTACAGCCTCGTGAACCTGACCGCGCGTTACGCGCTCAGCAAGGAACTCTCGATCGAGGGGCGCATCAACAACCTGTTCGACAAGAACTACGAAACCGTTCATGGCTACAACACGGCCGGTTTCGATGCCTTTGTCGGCGTTCGTTATCAACCGAAGTAATCCCCCATGCCCACCCGTCGCCGTGCCCTGTTCATCCTTGCCGCGCTTGCCGCATTGGCCGTGGCGAGTCTGGCGCTGGCGTTGATGGTGGGCAGTGTGCATGTTCCGCTGGGCGATGTTTTCCCGGCGCTGTTCGGGGCGGAGAACTCGATGTTGGCCGAGGTGGTGCGCAGCTTGCGTCTGCCGCGCGCGCTCGCGGGTTTTGCCTGCGGCGGATTGCTGGCGCTGGCGGGGGCGTTGTTGCAGGTGCTGTTGCGCAATCCGCTGGCCGATCCTTACGTGCTGGGGATTTCCGGTGGGGCCGGTGTCGGCGCGATCTTGGCCATGTTGCTCGGACTCGGCGTCGCCGGCGTCAATGGCGCTTCGTTTGTTGGTGCGATGGCGGCGATGCTGGTCGTCTTCGGGCTGGCGCACGGCGACGGCAGCTGGACACAAACGCGCCTCCTGCTCACCGGTGTCATCGTTGCGGCCGGTTGCGGGGCGATGGTCGCGTTGATGCTGTCGGTCGCGCCCGACAGCAAGCTGCATGGCATGCTGTTCTGGTTGATGGGCGACTTGTCGCAGAGCACGGACCCGACGCTTGTCCTCCTGATACTGGTCGTCGTCCTGCTCATTTCAATGCCCTACGCTCGCGAACTGAACCTGCTGGCGCGCGGGGCGGATATGGCGCAGACGCTGGGCGTGCAGGTCGGACCGCTGCGCCGGGGCGTCTATGTCGTGGCCTCGCTGGCGACCGCGGCGGCGGTAACGCAGGCGGGTTCGATCGGCTTTGTCGGCCTGATCGTTCCGCATCTCGTGCGTCTGGCGGTGGGTAACGACCAGCGCCTGTTGTTGCCGGCGTCGATCCTCGCCGGCGGCAGCCTGCTGGTGATCGCCGACACGCTGGCGCGCACGGTGATCGCGCCGCAGCAACTCCCGGTCGGCGTGCTGACGGCGCTGATCGGCGTGCCGGTCTTTCTCTTTCTGCTGGCGCGCGACGCGAAAGCGAGGGCTTGAGATGAGCGTGCAGTCGCCGCTCCTCGAAGCGCGCAAGCTCACGGTCGGCATCGGCGGCCGGGTTTTCTGCCGCGATCTTGATCTGGCGCTGGCACCCGGCGAGCGGCTGGTCATCCTCGGCCGCAACGGCGCAGGAAAGTCGACGCTGCTGTCGGTCTTGGCGGGTTTGCGCACACCGGTCTCCGGCGAAGTCAGGATCGGCGGCGCCAGTTACGCGGCGCTCGGCGCGCGCAAGAGCGCGCTGATTCGCGGCTGGTTGCCGCAGGCGCGGGGCGATGCCTTTGCGTCCACCGTGCTTGAGACGGTGCTGGTCGGCCGTCATCCGCATCTGGAACGCTGGGGTTGGGAAAGCGAGAAGGATGCGAAGATTGTCCGCCAGGCGCTGGCGGCGGTCGATCTCTCGGGTTTCGAGCAACGCGATGTGCAGACGCTTTCCGGCGGCGAGCGCCAGCGCGTGGCGATTGCAACGCTACTGGCGCAGGCGCCCCGCCTGTTCCTGCTCGACGAGCCGATCGCGCACCTCGACCTGAAACACCAGATCGCCATGCTCGAACTGTTCTCAGCACAGGCACGAGACACCGGCGCGGCGGTGGCGATGGTGCTGCACGAACCGGCGCTGGCGTGGCGTTATTCGGACCGCGTCTTGCTGATCCATGGCGACGGCTTGACCGAATGCGGGCCAACCCGTCAAATGCTGACCGCCGAACGGCTGTCGGCGCTGTATCAATACCCGTTGCATGCGCTGGAAAGCGATGGACGGGTCAGTTTCATTCCGGCCTGAACCGGCCAAACGACGCATCGACGAGGAATCCATGAGCGAAAACGAAAAGACAGCCCAACAAACACAGGAAGACGCCAGCGGGCGCGAAGAGCGGCACGCCAAGCGCATGGCGCGCAAGAAGGCGGTCGTCGACGAGAGCATCGCGGCGGCGCAGCAGGAGCGCGGCGTGCTGGTGGTCAATACCGGCAACGGTAAGGGCAAGTCGTCGGCCGCGTTCGGCGTCGTCGCGCGCGCCCTCGGGCACGGCATGAAGGTCGCCGTCATCCAGTTCATCAAGGGGCGTTCTGATACGGGCGAGGAAGCGTTCTTCATCAAGGTTGGCGAAACGATGCCGGACCGCCTCGTCTGGCACGTCACCGGCGAAGGGTTTACCTGGGATACGCAGAACCACGCGCGCGACGTCGAGGTCGCCGAGAAGGCTTGGGATATCGCCCGCCAATACCTCGCCGACCCGGACTACGGCC
>JAGNOM010000362.1 GCA_017990155.1 Propionivibrio sp.
GTTCCGAGCACGATCGGATCGGCCATGCGCTGGTGGATCTTGTCCGCGACGCGCGCGATCGCCTCGCCGTCGCGCACATCGTTCAGGAGGACGATGAACTCGTCGCCGCCCTGCCGGCTGATCGTGTCCGATTCGCGCACGCAGCCTTTGAGGCGTTCGACGACTTCCTTGAGCAAGGCGTCGCCGACCGGGTGGCCGAGCGAATCGTTGATCGTCTTGAAGCGGTCGAGATCGAGGAACATCAGCGCCACGCGACTCTGCATGCGGTGCGCATGCGCCTGCGCCTGGGCGACGCGGTCGCAGAGCAGCAGGCGATTGGGCAGGCCGGTCAGCGCGTCGTGGTGCGCCAGATACTCGATGCGCTTTTGTGCCTCCTTGCGCTCGCTGATGTCCGAGAAGATGTAGATGTAGTACTTCGGACGATTGTCGGCTTCCTGCACCATGGAAACGCCTAGCCAGCCGGGGTAGCCTTCGCCGCTGCGCCGGCGATTCCAGACTTCGCCCTGCCAGTAGCCCGTCGTCTCCAGCGCTTCGCGCATGGTCGCCGCGACTTCCTGGTCCGGCCCGGACTGCCCAAGCGAGATGACAGACGGCTCGGCGCCGATGATCTCGTCGGCGCGATAGCCGGTCATCGCCTCGAAGGCCGGGTTGGCCGAGAGAATCCGGTGCTCGGCGTCGGTGACGAGGATGCCTTCGCCGCTGTGCTTGATCGCCTCGAAGGCCAGCCGGAGCTGCTCTTCGGTCCGGCGCCGCTCGGTGATGTCGGAAAAGGTCAGGACCACGCCCCAGCGCGGGTCGTCGCCGATACGCAAGGGCGCGGTGTTGATCTCGGTCCAGCGGATCTCGCCGTCGCGCGCACGGATACCGACGACGGCATCGCGGATTTCGCAACCATCGCGCAAGGTCACGCGTGAGGGGTGCTGGTCGGGCGGACACGGTGAGCCGTCTTGGCGAATGACCTCGTTGGTGATGTCGCTCACTTTTTTACCGAGCACATCGAAACCGATCGACTCCTGCGCCGAACGGTTGGCGAACAGGTATTCGCCATCCGGCGATATGATCACCAGCCCTTCGAGCATCACGCCCATGGCGCCGCGGAAACGACTTTCGCTCTCCTGCAGACGCGTCATGACGTCGCGCAGCGCGGAGATGTTCTCCTTGATTGCGACATGGTTGGTGATCGTGCCCGAGCCATCGCGGATCGGCGCAATCAGGGCGCGCTCCCAGAAGACCGAGCCATCGCGCCGCCGCGTCTGCAGATCGCCCTTCCAGCTTTCCCCGGCCAGCAGCGTCGCGCGCAGGACATCGAAGAACTCTTCCTTGTGCGCGTGCGGATTGAGCATATGAACGTTCTGTCCGATCGCTTCTTCGCGCGGGTAGCCTGTCGTCTCGACAAAGCGGTCGTTGACGTACTCGATGCGGCCGTCGAGATCGGTGATGACGATCGTCGCCGGATTCTGCTCGACGACCAGCGACAGCTTCCCGGCCCAGGCCTCGGCCGCGCGCCGTTGCTCCTGATCGATGGCATGCGTCACTTCGAGCGAATCGACGAGCGCGCTGCGCCCGAGCAGGCGGCGCAGATAGACGAGCAGGAAGAAGGTCAGCAGCGCACCGGCCAGCGGCACCAGAACCTGGCTCTTCGACGCGTTGGCGCGGACCCACTCCGGTCCGGCGTCGATCTCGATCAGCAGGCGACGTCCGGCCAGTTCGAAGTTCTGCTTGTAGACCAGCCCGCTGGCCGCGGCGCTCGCATGCGAAGTCGGCTGCCAGCGCGCGATCAGATTCGATGCGTCGTAGTAGTCGAACAGTTTGACCGCGAGCCCGGCGTCGATCGCCGCGTGGTTTGCCGATTCGAAGATGTCGGACAGGTTGAGCGTCATCAACATCAATCCGCGCACGGCGTCCCGGCGGCCATTGCGCGACTCGGGGATTTCGACGGCGCGATAGACCGGCGCGACGAGGAACATCAGATTGCCGCCATGCTCGGTCTCGGCCAGCGTATTCGCCAGGGCGATGGCTGCCGGGCCATTGCTGTCGATGGCGAGCGATATCTGCGCCAGATGCTTCGCGGGCGCCAGCAGATCGAGACCGAGTGCGGAGCGATCGTACCCGGCCGCCAGGCTGAAGAGCAGAGGGAAATAGCGGTCCCGTTTCAGCGCCGGAATCGCGTCGCCGTCGGCGTTCAGCTCCCGCAGCGCAAACGATTCTCCCCAAAGCTGGCGCGCGCCGAGTTCGAACGGCTCGCGCTCGGACGCCATGACCAGCGGCGCCCAGCCGTAGTCGACGACGCCTTCCTGCTTGACGACCGGCTCGACAAACTTGCGGAAAAGCGGCCAGTCGACGTGGTCGGCCGCATGAAAAAGACGTTGCAGGACGATGAACTGCTTGAGCGGTCTATCGTAGGCGGCAACGACGAGATCGGCGCGCTGCCGGGCGTCACGGATGAAGGTCAGCTCAAGCCGCTCGTTGCTGCTCGTGACGATCTCGCGCGTGACCCAGGCGGTGGAAATCAGGCCGAGCAAACCGACGATGACCAGAATGGGCCACAGCCGCCTCTGCGGGGAGTGAGAAGCTTCCGCCAAAGTCATACCGGTTGAGTGATCCGCGCCACAGGTCGAAAGAAGGACAGGCCCGGAGCCTAACCGATATCCCTATTTATGGGAACCGGCGTCAGCAGCGCCCGTCAGCGTGGTGCGCAGGCGGCCCGCATGCGTTCCAGCGCCTCGTCCAGCGTTGCTGCCGGACAGCCGAAATTGAGGCGGACCCAGCCTGACAGGCCGAAATCGGCGCCATTCGACAACCCGACGCCAGCGCCTTCGAAAAAGGCGACCGGATCATCAACGGCGAGGCCGCGCGCGTCGATCCAGGCGAGATACGTGGCCTCGACGTGCGTCATGCGCAAGCCGGGCATGGCGGCGACCGCCGTTTCGACCCGGTCGCGGTTGCGCCGCAGTACCTCGATCAGCGCGTCGTGCCATTCGGCGCCCTCGCGAAAGGCGGCTTCGGCGGCGACGAAGCCGAGCACATTGACGTCGGGCACGATGCCGCGCGCGGCGCCGGTAAAGCGCCGGCGCAAACCCGCGTCGGGGATCACGGCGAAGGCGCAGGCCAGACCGGGGATGTTGAAGGTCTTCGACGGTGCCATCAGCGTGATGCTGCGCCGGGCGATCTCTTCGTCCAGGCAGGCCAGCGGGACGTGCCGGCGCTCGGCGTCGAGGATCAGGTCGCAGTGGATTTCATCGGA
>JAGNOM010000363.1 GCA_017990155.1 Propionivibrio sp.
TAGCGAAGTTCAGCGACACAGTTCAGCGTCATCACCGACCGCGAGAACTGCTGCTGCGACCCATACATCAACAACACCGTGCGTTCGGGAAAATTGACCTGCTTGTCACTGACGACACATTCCGCCAATCGAGCAAGCTTCTTGAAGTCCTCTACAACGACTTGCCGCTGCCCCGCCCCTCGAACCGGAAGCCATACCTCCCACCAGAAGGCGGTCGCAAGATCGTCAGGCAGCAGTTCGGGAGCGTCAGTCCACAGAGCCCTGATTTCTGCAGTTCGGATGGATTCGATGGCATCCAACAGCTTCCGGTGATCGCGCGCTTGACCGCGACTGTCCTTCTTCTCCTCCAGATAGTCGGATATGTATTTCTCGAAGTGCGCCAGCTTTCCATCAGGAACGAAGACATTGGCGAAGGTCTGGTTGCCTTCGCGGCGAACACTGAGAAGTTCAATGTTCCTGGTTTCGTTCGCCAAGCTCTCGAATGCCAACTCGACATCAGGTTGGCTGGAAAACTGGATTTGCAAGCCCAACCCGCTTTCCAGTTGCAGGTCTCGCTGACCTTGCACCGCCTCTGCTGCAGCGGGCTTCAAGTTTTCAACCTGGTCGCGAAGGGATGCACCGTGCTGCTGCCGGGGCAACGTCGGCACGCTGCGTGTCGATCCACCGCCAGCAGAGTGCGCTTTGAACTCGACGGCTTGAGATGTGTCTCGAAGAATGAAATGTGGGCGCTTAGCTTGTAGTTGATCCGGCATTGCTCGGTGCGACCTTCTTGTTGTTCATTCTGAGGTTCAATTTGCGGCGCTCATCGAAAGCACGTGTCAGCACATCTGCTTTTACGCGCTCCTCGTCGTGCATCACGGCTTCCTTGATGGATTCATCTACGGCACGTCTGATCTCCGCGTAGCTCAAGCCTTCTGCCTTGGCTGTGATGGCCTTGAGCGGAAAGGGCTTGGGCGCGAACTTCCCAAGCCGCGACTGGATCAGCTTGGTGGCCTGCGGCGCGCTCGGGAGCCGATACTCGATCACGTCATCAAATCGGCGAAAAAGCGCGTAGTCAAGGATCTCAACATGGTTCGTTGCTGCAACGATCAAGCTATGAGATTGGTCGCTCTCGATCATTTGCAGAAAACTGTTCAGTACCCGCCGAATCTCACCCACGTCATTGGCCAGCCCTCTTTGTGAGCCGATGGCGTCGAATTCGTCAAAGAAGTAGACGCCTCGCACATCATTGATGGCATCGAATATTTGACGCAGCTTGGCGGCGGTCTCCCCCATGAACTTGGTGATCAGTGCATCCAGTCGAACGGAGAACAGCGGAATGCCAAGTTCACCGGCCAACACAGAGGCGGTCATCGTCTTGCCGGTGCCCGGAGGCCCGACCAGCAGCAGTTTGCGTCTCGGCGACAGGCCATGCTCGCGGATGCGCAAATGATGCCTCTGCTCTTTCATGATGCGACCAAGTTGTTCGGCCATCTCCGCATCAAGCACCATGTCCGACAGACGATTCTTCGGATAGGAAACCGTCAGCAAGTTTGCCAGCTCACCGCGAGGACGGGCCAACGGCACCAGTTTGCCCTCGGGGCCACCCGGCGAGACACGGGCTTTTGCCGCGTCGATCATGTCGCGGAGTTCTTCGGCAAGCTTGCCGTGACCTACCTTCGCTTCACGGGCCGCGACCTGCATGGCAACAGAATAGAAATGCTGGTCATCCCGCTCGATATGGGATTTCACCAACGCCTTGAGTTGTTCGGCATTAGCCATAGTGGCCTCCCACCTGCGCTGTCATGTTGGCCGATGCTCCCAGTGATGCCAGCGCAGACTGCATTAACTGATCGGCGACGTGCTCGTCTATCGCACCCAGTTCGCTTTGGTCGGCAGCCAGAACGAACAGCAGGCCGACAGGCACATGCAATGCCTCGGCAATTCTTGTAACCGTCGAAAGTGTCGGGTCGCGCTTATTGTTCTCAAGCATCGACAAGTACGACACGGAGCAATTGGCTCGGTTCGCAATGGTGCTTTGAGAGACGCCCCGTTGCGTTCGGCACAGTCGAATGGCTTGTCCAACATTCATGGCGCTTGCTTTCTCACGGGTTGCGACGAGCGTAAGTACCCTGGAATTTTACCACCAGTGAACATTATTGACGAGACTTCTCCTCCGGATACCGCACTGGCAGGCTTCAGGCAGCCAGTCCTGGCCGCTGCGGATCAATCGTCCGAGTGCGCGCGCAGGCGCGCGATGAATCGCTCCACCGACACCGGCGAGTCCTCGCCGGCGGGCCGTAGCAAGTAGGTCGTGATGACTGCGGAATCCATGGCCAGAGGGCGGATCACCACGTCGGGGCGCAGGCTCGCCGCGATCCTGGTTTCGGTGATGAAGCCTACCCCGTAGCCGGCACCGACCAGGGTGAGCATCATGTCCAATGACGACACGTGCTCGGCGACGTCGGGTGGACGCTCCAAAGGCCGCAGCAGCCGCGCCAGTTCACGATGGTAGCCTTCGCATGCCTGCGGGTCACATAAGACCAGTGGGTAGATCGCAAGCTGATGCAGCGGAACAGCCTTGTGTGAAAGTAAAGGATGCCGGGCGGGCACGGCTACCACCAGCGGATCGTGCCAGAGTGGCTCGGTAACGATGTCGTCGCCGACTTCCGCCGTGTGCGCAAACCCGATCGAGAAGTCACCTGAGCGCAAACCACGCAACTGATCGGCCAACGGCACTTCGGACAGGCGAATCTCGATCTCCGGCTCTTCCTCGCGGCAGCGGGCCAGGAGGGCCGACAGCCTGGGATCGATTGCGCCGTCGGACACGGCGATGCGAAGGCTTCCGCTCAAGCCCGCAGCGACCGCCCGGACGTTCTCCTGAGCCTGTTTGAGGACGGCGAACACCCTGCGCACATCTTGCAGGAACGTTGCACCCGCTTCGGTCAGTACCGTGCCTCGGCGGTTGCGCTCGAAGAGCACCACGCCCAGGTCATCCTCAAGCTCTTTGATGGCGCGGGACAAGGGTGGCTGTTCGATATGCAGGCGCTCTGCGGCCCGTGTGAAGTGCAGCTCTTCTGCGAGAGCCACAAAGCAGCGAAGGTGTCGCAGTTCCATGGGCCGTGCTCCTGTTCCGTATCAGCGATCTATTCGCACCAGCTCTCGTCCGCAGTGACCTGCTGGATGCACGTCCAGTCCACGTCACTCCTGGCGCGCTGCGCTGGACTGAAGCGCCTGCCAGTCCACGC
>JAGNOM010000364.1 GCA_017990155.1 Propionivibrio sp.
GGAGACGTTATGAAAACTACCGACTTTTCCATATTGGCTCTTATCGCGCTCTGTGCGTGGGGTCCGGCTGCCTCGGCGCAGGGTGTTTATGTCAAGCAGGGGCCGAATGGGCCGGTGTTTTCGGATCAGCCGGCGCCGGGCGCGAAGGAGGTGACGTTGAAGCCGCTCAACGTGATGCCCGCGCCGCCTGCGGAACGCGGGGAGGGCCACGAGGCCAACGAGGCCGGGCCGAAGGTCGTCACCGCGGATACGACGAAGCCGGTGTCCGACTACGAGCGCTTGCAGATTGTCTCCCCCGAGGGCGACGGCAGTGTTGTCGCCAACACGGCAGTCTTCGAAGTGCGCCTGGCGGTCGATCCGCCATTGCGTCTCGCCGAACAGCATGCCTTTGTAATTAGTCTGAACGGCCGGCTGGTCAATCAGCGCTTCACGGCGACCGAGTTCATGATCCCACCCGAGTTCTGGG
The DNA here is from genome assembly GCA_017990155.1 of Propionivibrio sp. Lineage (GTDB taxonomy): Bacteria > Pseudomonadota > Gammaproteobacteria > Burkholderiales > Rhodocyclaceae > Propionivibrio. Next base: position 467 of record JAGNOM010000364.1, read on the forward strand.
AAGAACTGCCGCCGCCGAACCAGGCCATGCAACTCGACGCGAGCATCGTCGACGGCAAGGGGCAGATTCTCAAGCGCGCCGATCCGGTGCAGTTCTTCCTGCGCTACACGACGATCTATCAGAATCCCAACTACCCGCAATGGCCGATCGTGCGGCCGCCACCCGCCTACCGCGATCCCGATCGGCCTGGCAATCACCATCGTCCGAGGCCACCAGGCAACCCGCCTGCGCAGCCTGAAGGCAGAGAGCCGGCGACCGAGGTGTCGGGAGGGGCTGCCGCCGGCGGGGTGAAGCGGTTCGACAGGTAAGCGCAGCCTCGCTTCGCCTTTTGTTTTCCGACGGATGGAACTATCTTGTGTTGTAGCGCGGAGCAATGAGACGACCGCTGCGGATTCCGGTTTTTTAGCCTGGATCAAAGTTTCGGTTCTTGCTGACCTATACATTGTGGTGACGTGGGGAATTCGAACAAATGGATAGAGGACGTCGTCGCTTGTTTGGCGGTCGCGCACGCGAAGGCGTGCCCGTGCGTCCTCCCTGGAGTCTTCCCGAAGATCGTTTCACCGAACTCTGCAGCCGTTGCGACGATTGCGTGACGGTTTGCCCGACCCATCTTCTCCGGCGCGGGGACGGTGGATTCCCCATCGTTGATTTCTCGCAAGCCGCCTGCACGTTCTGCGCGGAGTGCGTCCGTGTCTGCAAGACCGGCGCGCTCGTCAAAACGACCGAGACGTCCTTGCCTTGGCGCCTTCTCGCATCCGTCGGCGACGCGTGCCTGGCCAAACAAAAAGTCGAATGTCGGGTTTGCGGCGAAGCATGCGACGCCGACGCTCTGCGTTTTCGCCCGACGCCGGGCGGCGTTTCCTTGCCGGAACTGGACGCGGCAGCGTGCACCGGTTGCGGCGCCTGCGTCGCTCCCTGCCCGGTGCGTGCCATCGAATGTCGGCCTCCGGCCGCGATCAATCTTTCTTCACTGGAGGCTTCATGAGCATTGCCAGCCTGGTTCTGCGCATCTATCCCGACACCCGCCCGGAGGCCGAAGCGGCGCTGCTGGCGTTCCCCGGTGTCGAGTGTCATGGCATGAGCGAGGACGGGCGCCTCGTCGTGACCGTCGAAGATACGCCCCATTCAGCGATGTCCGACACGCTGATCGCCATTCACCGCGTACCGCAGGTGCTGGCCGCGACGCTGGCCTACGAACACAGCGAAAACACCCCAGATTCATCTGATCCGGATCAATCCGATTCCCCTTGCGAGGAGGTTCAACCATGACTATCAACCGACGCGAATTCATCAAAACCCAGGCCATTGCCGTTGCTGCAGCAAGCGCCGGGGTGGCCGTTCCGGCGTTGGCCGCGACGACTCCGGCGGCGGCCGGCAACTCGACCGTGCGCTGGGACAAGGGCGTCTGCCGCTTCTGCGGGACCGGATGTGCGGTGCTGGTCGGCGTGCAGAACGGGCGCGTGGTGGCGACGCAGGGCGATCCGGATTCGGAAGTGAATCGCGGGCTGAACTGCATCAAGGGCTACTTCCTCTCCAAGATCATGTACGGCGAGGATCGTCTGACCCAGCCGCTGTTACGCATGAAGAACGGCAAGTACGACAAGGAGGGCGATTTCACTCCCATTTCTTGGGACATGGCCTTCGACGTGATGGCCGAGAAGTGGAAGGCGGCGCTCAAGTCCGATGGTCCGGCGGGCGTCGGCATGTTCGGCTCGGGGCAGTGGACGATCTTCGAAGGTTACGCCGCGGCCAAGCTGTACAAGGCCGGCTTCCGCTCAAACAACATCGACCCCAACGCGCGCCATTGCATGGCGTCGGCGGTCGCCGGCTTCATGCGCACCTTCGGCATCGACGAGCCGATGGGCTGTTACGACGATATCGAGCAGGCCGATGCCTTCGTGCTCTGGGGCTCGAACATGGCCGAGATGCACCCGATCCTGTGGACGCGCATCACCGACCGCCGCCTGACCAAGACCGACGTCGAGGTGCATGTGCTGTCGACCTTCGAGCACCGCAGCTTCGAACTGGCCGACAACGGCATGATCTTCACGCCTCAGACCGACCTCGCGATCCTCAACTACATCTGCAATCACATCATCCAGAGCGGCAAGGTCAACGAGGAGTTCGTCAAGCGCAACGTCAATTTCAAGGTCGGTGAAACGGATATCGGATTTGGATTGCGTCCGGCGCACGCGCTGGAAAAGGACGCCAAGTTCAACGGCTATCCGGGCGCCGACGGCAAGCCGAAGAACAACCCGAACGATGCGAAGCCGAGCACCTTCGAGGAGTTCAAGAAGTTCGTCAGCGAATACACGCTGGAGAAGGTTTCCAAGCTCACCGGCGTGCAGCCGGAAAAGCTCAAGCGGATGGCCGAACTCTACGCCGACCCGAAGAAGAAGGTCGTCAGCTACTGGACGATGGGCTTCAACCAGCACACCCGCGGCACCTGGGTGAATAACATGATCTACAACGTGCACCTCTTGGTCGGGAAGATCTCCGAACCGGGCAACGGGCCGTTCTCGCTGACCGGGCAGCCGTCGGCCTGCGGCACGGCGCGCGAGGTCGGCACCTTTGCTCATCGTCTGCCTGCCGACATGGTCGTGACCAACCCCGCGCACCGCAAGATCACCGAGGAACTCTGGCAGCTTCCGGAAGGCACGCTCAACGACAAGATCGGACTGCACGCCGTGGCGCAGAGCCGCGCGCTGAAGGACGGCAAGCTCAAGTGCTACTGGACGACGACGACCAACAACATGCAGGC
>JAGNOM010000365.1 GCA_017990155.1 Propionivibrio sp.
CCGTCGAAGTCGAAGGCGACGCGCAACTCCTGGTCGTTCTCCTCGTCAATGTGCCGCGATTCCAGCACCTGACCGGCCGGGTAGCCGGCCAGCATTGCTTGCCGCACGTCCTCTTCGTTCGCCGAGAGAAACAGGCTGATCGACAGCGCCGGGATATAGCGATGCGGCACGCGCCCCTGCAGGAAAACCGCGCGCGTCATGCCCAGCTGGTGATGGTGGATCGAGTTCATCACCCGCATGCCGGTGTCCGGATCGTTGCGCGAGAGCAGCACGACTTCGATCGGCGGGTCGGCCGGGTTGATTTCGTTGATCGAGAGCAGGCGCTTGATGAACGGGAAAGCGACGCCGGCCTGTAGCGGTTTATTCTGATTCTCGCGCTGATAGATGCGATAGGCATTCTCGCCCTTGTCGCGGAAGACCGAGTCCGATTCGGTCAAGTCGAACAGCGCACTGGAGGCGAGTCCGATCACAAGTCGCTTGTCAAGTTCGTAAGGCATGGCGGTTTCCCGGCTTGTTCAGAGGGGCTGGCGCGTACTACGCATTGACGTTGACGGAACCGCCGGCGATAAAGAGTTCGACCGCCAGCGTGTCGCCTCGCTCGATGGCGGCGACGAACTGTTCCTGGCTGAAGTACTGGAGGCCCATCGCGGTGAGGTGCTTGCGCGCTTCGAGTGCTGTGATTGATGGCTCGGCCGCTTTGGCCGGTTTTGCCGTCGCGGGCTGCGGTCTGGATTTTTGCGGCGCTGCGCTCGCTTTTGGCTTGGCCTGAACTTGCGCCTGGACCTGCGGTGCCGGTGCGGGTTTGACAATCGGCTTCTCTTCCGGCGCCAGAAGCTGTTTCAGCCTCTTTTCCTCGACCAGGCTCTCGATACGCGCGAAGACCTCGTGGCGCGAGAACGGTTTTTTCATGAAGTCGTCGGCGCCGATCCGTTTGACGTAGAACTGCTCGGTCGCCTGTTCGTTGCCGCTGATCATGATCACCGGGATGTGCAGGGTCAGTGGGTCGCGGCGCATCAGGCGCAGGGCGGCAAAGCCGTTCATCCCCGGAAGCACGATGTCGAGGAAGACGAGTTCGGGCTTCTCCTTGCGGATCAGCTCCAGACCGCTTTCGGCGTCGGGCGCTTCCATCGTGATGCAGCCCGCCGAGCGCAGCATCTTCCTGAGCGCACCGACGATCGTTGGCGAATCATCGATGATCAGAATGCGCCGGCCCTTGTGCGTGTTGATGCGCTTGCGGCTGCGCCGTTCGATGGGAGCGGCGGTTGCCGGCGCTGCGTCGGGCTTTCTCGCCTGGGTCGGATCAGCTGGACTTTCTTCGCTCTCGTTCTTTACGAGGATCGAGCGGATCTGACTGAAAATGCTCATGAATCGTACCTTTCAATCGAACAGGCGTACGGCGTGCGGTGTGGCGGACGCTCGCGGCCGAAGAGAGCCAGAGTATAAATGAATAAACCTGCGGTTTCGGGTTCTCCGGCGCTGGCCGTTGTTCAGTCGATTGGCATGATCGGAGGGGCGTCGAAACTGGCGAATACATCGTCAGGGAAGCAAACCGCGCTTGTTATAATCGCCAAAAAACGCTCGGGGTTTCATGTGTCATCGTCCATCGCTCTGCCGGATTCGCTGAAATCCCTTTTTCAGGGTGGGCTTCGCTTCGACGCCAGCGAGGAGTACCTCGAATTCAGGTTCCTGGTATTGAACGCGGCGATGATCACCGGTGTTCTTTTTACCGCCGTCTTCATCGCGCTCGACTGGTTCGGCGTCAACAGTCTCGGCTGGGGGCAATTGCTGGCGACGGAGATCAACTGCGTCCTCACGGCGGCGCTGGTGTTCGTGCTGCGTGGGCGGAAACAGCTTTACGGTCTCGTTTCGGCGCTCTTCGTTGTCGTCAACTACGCGACTTTTCTCTCTGCGCTGTTGCTGGTCGTCAACGACGAACTGCGCGTCATCTGGTTCTTCGTTGAAGTGGTCTTCATTTACATTCTGCTCGGCCTGCGCGCCGGCGTCGCGATGACGGTGGCGACGATGGCCAGCATCCTCGCCATCAATCCGTTCATCGCCATTCCGTTTTCGCGCAACGCGATGACGACACTGTTGATCGGACTCGGCGTGACGAGCACGCTTTCCTACGTCTATACCAAGCGGGCGCAGTCGTTCTTCCAGCGCATGCGCCAGGGGATGGCGGAACTCCAGGAACTGGCCGAAAAGGATGCGCTGACCGGCCTGCTGAATCCGCGTGCCTACTACGACGTGACCAACCGCCTGATCTGGCTGGCCCACCGGACTTCGTCGCCGTATGCGCTGCTGTTCGTCGATCTCGACCATTTCAAGATGATCAACGACTGTTTCGGCCATGAGACGGGCGACGCCGTGCTCGCCGCCGTTGCCCGGACACTGAGCGATCACATCCGGCAGAGCGACGTTTTGGGGCGCATCGGCGGCGAGGAGTTTTCCATTCTTCTTCCCGACACGACCCCGGAAGGGGCGATGTCGTTGGCCGAAAAGTTGCGCGCCGCCGTTGGCGCCATCGACCATTCGAGCGTTGGTACGGAACTCCTGAAGACGACGGCGAGCATCGGCATCGCGTTCAAGCAGCCGTCGGATCAGACGATCGCCGATATCCAGCGTCGCGCCGATCGCGCCATGTATCAGGCCAAGTTCGCCGGACGTAACCGCGTCGTCGTCGAAAGCAGTTGATGCTCTGTATTGCCTTCAGCAACGGTCGCAGGCCTGTTGTACTTCGGCGTGCTCGTCGCGAATCCGGTCGATAAAAAACTCGAGGAAAACGCGCGTTCGCTCGGGCATGAATTTGCGGCTCGGCAGCGCGACGTAAAGACTGAGGCGGTCGGTAATCCAGGGGCGTAACACACGGACCAGTTCGCCGCGCGCGAGGAAGGGGGCGGCGAGGCCGACAGCGACTGAGGTGATACCGGCGCCGTCGACGGTGGCGCGCAACAGCGTTTCGGTGTGGTTGATCCAGAGGCTGGGTTCCGAAACGAGGTCAAAAACCTCATCCGTATGCGAGTTTCTCAGTCGCCAGAGGCGCTGCACCATGCCTTGCGCACGCAAGCGCAGCAGTTCGTGCTGCGCGAGTTCGGTGGGCGTGGCCGGCGTGCCGTGCCGTTTGATGTACTCGGGCGAGCAGACGAGGATGGCTTCAGTATCCGAGACCTTGCGCGCGACGATGTCCGCGTCGAAAGCATCCGTCGTCGGCAGCAGCGTCAGG
>JAGNOM010000366.1 GCA_017990155.1 Propionivibrio sp.
GCCCGGCCCGACCTTTAGTCGGCGATGAACGGCGGCCAAAACTACGTAATTCCCGCCACTTATTGCGGATTTCACGGATGCACAAGCCGGGATTGTCCTGCGACGATGTCATGCGATTCACTCATGACATAGGCAATCTTCAACTCAAAAATCGTGCACATCTCATCGCAATCCGGGGAGGGGCAAGCGCAATGAAGCTCAAGTCAAAATCGATCGCCACCAAGCTGCTGCTGGCGTCCAGCTTGTCGGCGGTGGTCATCGTCGTGGCCATCGTTTCGTTCATCAAGTTCTCGATGATTCCGCGTCTGACCGATAAGGCGCTGGAGAACCAGACCAGCGCCCTCGCCCACTCGCTGAAGGGCATCCAGGGCAATCCCGAGCAATGGACGAAGGAAATCCTGGCGCTCGAAGACGTGCTTGATCCGTTCAGCAACGAAGGTCAGAAAGTGGCGACCTTGTTCGTGCTCGAAAACGGCAAGTTCGTGCGCGCGGCGACGACGCTGAAACGCGACGACGGCAGCCGCGCCGTCGGCACCGCGCTCGACCCCGATTCAGCCGCCGCGCGTGCGCTCGTGGCCGGCAAGGAGTATTCAGGGCCGATCACCCTGTTCGGCCGCCTGCACATGGCGACTTACCTGCCGGTCGAATTCGACAACGGCATGCGCGGTGCGGTTTTTGTCGGCATCGACTACAGTTCGGCCGATCCGATGCTGGCTCTGGCACACCAGATGGACTACGTGGTGATCGGCGTCGGTGTCGTCGCGGTGGTGCTGCTCGGCGTCGGCCTGATGTTCTCGATCCGCGTCGAGGAAGCGCATCGCGAGACGCAGGACATCTTCCGCACCACACAGGAAGGTCTGTTCCTGCTCGACCACGAGCTGCGCATGGGAACCCAGACGTCGAAATCGCTTGAGCGCATCCTCGGGTTCGAGGTCAAACCGGGCGACAATTTCCTTGAACTGCTCAAGCCGCTGGTGACGCCCAAGACCTACGACACGGCCAAGGAGTACATCGAGCTGCTGCTGCGCCACGACGTCAAGGAGAAGCTCGTCGCCAGCCTCAATCCGCTCGACTGCATCGAGATTGCCGGCGTGCGGCCGAACGGCGGCGTCGAGTCGCGCTTTTTGCAGATCCGCTTCAACCGCGTCATGAAATCCGGCAAGGTCACGCACCTGCTGGTGACGGCCAACGACATTTCGCGGCAGGTACGCCTCGAACGCGAACTGCGCGAGAGCGAACGGCGCGTGCAGGATCAGATGGGGATGATGGTGCACATCCTGCAGGCCGACCCGGCGCTGCTGCAGGATTTCCTCGGCAACGCCACCGATGGCCTCAACCAGATCAACGACGATCTGCGCGCCAGCAACGCGACGACGGGCATTTCTTCGCCACAGCTCGACGCCATGCTGCGTGCCGCGCACCAGCTCAAGGGCGACGCGGCCGCGATGCAGCTCGAAGCCGTGACGCAATCCTTGCACGCTTTCGAAACGCTGGTGCAGAACCTGCGCGGCCAGACCAAACGCAAGGGTGAAGATCTGCTGCCGGTGACCGTCAAGGTCAAGGAACTGTACGCCGAGATCCGCGCCATCCAGGACGTCATCGCGCGCATCAGCCAGGTACGCGGCGTCGTCAGCGTCGAGCCGCCGCGTCCGGGCGCCACGTCGAAGAACTCGGAAGTCATCGCGCAGCAGGCGCTGGTGCGGCAATGGACGGGATTTGCGCAACAGCTGGCCGGTCGCCACGAGAAGAAGGTCGACCTCGTCTATCAGGGCCTTGACCTAGAAACACTCGCCCCGCCGCTGCGTGACGCGTTCAACAGCATGGTCAACCAGTTCATCCGCAACGCGCTGGTGCATGGCGTGGAAACCCCGGCCGAGCGCAAGCTGCGCGGCAAATCGGAGGCGGCGCACCTGTCGCTCTACATTTCCGACCAGGGCGACGGGATGGTCGAACTCAGCTTCCGCGACGACGGGCGCGGCATCGATCCGGAACGCATCCGCGAATCCATTGTGCGCGCCGGCCGCTGTACGACGGAGGAAGCCCGCGCGCTCGATCCGCGGCAACTGACGCTGATGATCTTCGAACCCGGCTTCTCGACACAGGCGACGGCCGACGAGGACGCCGGACGCGGTATCGGGCTGGACTCCGTCAAGGCGCAGATCAGCCGTCTGGGCGGCCGCATCCGGATCGGCACAACACGCGGCGAGTATTGCCACTTCCGCGTGCAACTGCCGCTCGCCAAGGCGGACGAAACCCCGCAACGCCACGAAGCCATCAAGGAGGCCGCCTGATGTCACTCAAGCTCATGATCGTCGATGACTCGAACATCATCCGCAGCAAGATCACGCGCACACTCTCGCAGCACCATATGGAAGTCGTCGCCACGGCGAGCAACGGCGAAGAGGCGATCAGCCTGTTCGCCAGAACCACGCCGGACGTGGTGACGATGGACCTGACCATGCCGCGCATGGACGGACTGGAGTGCATCCGCGCGCTGCGCAAGCTCAATTCGCGGGTGCATATCCTGGTCGTCTCGGCGCTGGCCGACAAGGCCACCGCGATCCAGGCGCTGAAGGAAGGTGCGCAAGGATTTCTCTGCAAACCCTTTTCGGAATCCGACCTCACCGAGGCGATGGACGAACTCTTGGGAGATGACTCAAATGGATGAACAGGAACTGCGCGTCTTCATCGACATCGTCAGCCAATACTTCGAGCGCCAGACGGGCCGCCTGCCGGAAATCGGCAGCCCCTACCTCGGCGAAGCGAACGCCCTTCCGATTTACGACTTCACCGGCGTCATCGGCATCTCGGGCGAACGGCAGGGCTGCGTCTATTTCACCGCACACCGCGACCTGCTGCGCCAATTGCTGCTGCACGTCGGCGAAGCGGATGTCTCGGACAACAATTTGTGCGACCTCGTCGGCGAGATCGCCAACACCATCTCCGGCAATGCGCGCCGCCATTTCGGGCCAAACTTCATGATCTCTGTCCCCGTCGTCGTCGCCGGCAGTGCGCGGTCGATCCAGGTGCCGAAGGACGTCAAGGCCTACATCCTGCCGCTGCGCTGGCACAAGCTCGAAGCGGCGATGATCGCCAGCCTGCGCTAATCAGCAATCCGCGAGCGGAAGCAACGCACCATTGGCCGGCGAGCACGGATTTCTGATGCTAAGATTTGTTGGCACCCGCATGCCAACAGGGGAATTCCATGTCCGACA